>JAAYCW010000040.1 GCA_012729575.1 Actinomycetota bacterium
ATCGTCCAAGCCCTCTTGGCCGTGGTGGACCGGATTGTCGTCATCAACTTCGGGCAGAAACTCTGCGAGGGTGATCCTCACGAGGTGATGAACAGCCAGGAAGTCCAGGCCTGCTACATGGGAGGGACGCCGGCATGAGCCTGCTCGAGTTGGAGGGTGTCAACGTCTTCTATGAGGACTTTCAGGCCCTCTACGACATCACCATCAGCGTCGAAGAGGGCGAGGTGTTCGCCTGCATCGGAGCGAACGGGGCCGGTAAGAGCACCATGCTGAAGACGGTGGCCGGATTGCTTATTCCCCGCGAGGGCCGCGTGCTCTTTGATGGACAGCCTATCAACACCATGCCTCCTTACAAGCGGGTGGAGTTGGGCATCTCGTCGGTACCGGAGGGGCGCAGAGTGTTCCCCAGTCTGACGGTCCATGAGAACCTGTTGATGGGCGCGTATCGAAAGCGCAAGGGTCCTTGGACTGCGGACGCCATCTACGAGTTGTTCCCTCTGCTGCAGCCTCTGCGCAGGCGTCAGGCCTCCGGGCTCTCGGGCGGGGAACAGCAGGCGTTGGCCATAGGCCGGGCGCTCATGGCCAACCCTCGGCTGATCCTTATGGACGAGGTCTCCCTGGGTCTTGCCCCGGTGGTGATAAAACGGATCTACGAAGCGTTCCCCACGCTGCTGGAGAACGGCTGCACCATCCTGGTGGTGGAGCAAGACGTGCAGCATGTGCTCACGGTGGCCGGTCATGTGGCCTGCTTCCTTGAGGGCCGGATAGCCCTCCAGGGGATCCCGAGTGAGCTGTCGAACGAACAGATAACCGCGGCTTACTTCGGGGTGTAGTCATGGAGTGGCTCAACGCGATCATCCAAGGCATTCTTCTGGGAGGGCTCTACGCCCTGTTCGCGGTCGGGCTCTCGCTGGTGTTCGGCACCATGCGGCTCGTCAACCTCGCCCACGGCGACCTGACGGTACTACCCGCCTATATCGGCCTCATCATCGTCGGGACGGGGGTCCACCGTTTCAACCCGCTGTACGTCATCCCCATCGTCATGGTCATCATGTTCATCTTCGGATACGCCCTCCAGCGAGGACTGCTGAACTTTGTGGTCCAGAAAGGTGAAGTCCAAGGGGTGATCGTGACCTTCGGCCTCTCCATCGTGATCATGAACGCCCTGCAAGAGGCCTTCACCCCCAACTCTCAGCGTCTCCAGGTGGGGAGCTTGAACAGCGCCAGTATCACCATCAGCGACCAGTTGGCCATCGGCTGGTTGCCCATCATCATTTTCATACTGGCGGTGGTGGTGATCGCCGCTCTGCAGTTGTACATGGGGCGAACCATGATGGGCCGCGCCTTCCGCGCGGTATCGGACGATCAGGAGGCGGCTCGCCTCATGGGAGTCAACACTAAGCATGTGTGGGGCGTTGCCATGGGCGTTGCGCTACTCATCGCCACCATCGGTGGGGTGATGTACGGTATCCGCACCACCTTCCATCCTATGCTGGGCGCCGACCGGCTGATCTTCGCCTTCGAAGCGGTCATCATCGGCGGGATGGGTTCCAGCTGGGGTACTCTGCTCGGAGGCGTCATCCTGGGAGTTGCCCAGCTTCTCGGGTCGTTCGCCTTCGGACCGGCTTGGTCGATCTTATGCGGTCACGTGGTGTTCGTCATCATTCTGGCCTTGAGACCGCAAGGCTTCCTGGCGAAGACGGTGACGGCATGAGCGCGGCGACATCTCCCGCCACGCAAGACGGACGGCAGTACTCAGTATCAGTCGCCTCCCGCGTTAACCTCCTCATTCTGGGCTTTGGGATTCTCATCGTTGCGATCCTCGCGGTGTTTCCCTTGTTCGGAGGGACGGAGTGGACGCGGAGGTTGATCGACTTCTTCTGCTATCTGGCCCTGGCCGAGCTGTGGAATCTTATGCTTGGGTACGCGGGGTTGATCTCCGCCGGCCAGCAGGGCTTCATCGGCATCGGCGCCTACACACTGTGGCTCTTTTCCGACATCCTCGGGATCAGCCCCTTCCTTGGTGTGGTCTTTGCCGCGATAGGAGGCGCGATCATCGCTCTTCCGGCGGCGGCCCTGGTCTTCAAGCTCAAAGGCGGATATCTGGCTATCGGTACTTGGGTCATTGCTGAGATCCTGCGCTTAATAGTCGCCAATATCAAACGAGCGGGAGGCAACTCCGGCATCAACATCCAGGCGACCAGTGAACTGGTCCAAGAGTTGGGTAACGCCGCATGGTACTCCCGGGTCTACTGGTGGGCGCTTGCCGGAGCGATTCTGGCCATAGGTGTGACCTACTTCTTGCTCCGGTCTCGGACCGGGTTGGCCCTCACGGCTATGCGGGACAACGACCTGGCCGCCGAGAGTTGCGGTGTCAATCTCTGGCGCGCGAAGCTCTACACGTTCCTCATCGCGGGCGCCGGTTGCGCGCTGGTGGGAGCTGTCCAGGCCATGTATACGCTCCGAGTGCATCCAGGGTCGGCTTTCAGCATCAACTGGACTGCGTACCTGATCTTCATTGCGGTTATTGGTGGGATCGGCACCATCGAGGGCCCGATCATAGGGACCATCATCTTCTACGTCCTTAGGGAAACTACCAGTCAGTGGGGTACGTGGTACTTCATAGCGCTGGGCCTGCTTGCCATCATCGTGACCATCTGGAGTCCGGCCGGCATCTACGGCTGGGTACTCAAGAAGACCAACTTCGTAATGTTTCCGCTCCAACGTAAGCTGCGTTACTCGGGGAAGGGCGACGCGCCGCCCGAGGCCGCAGCCGGTGGAGACGTCTCCACCGGCTAGAAGAGTCTGATCTGTGAGGTCCGCGGAGGGGCCGCCGCTTAGCGGCGGCCCCTCCGCCGTTTAAGAGCGATCATCGCTTCGAGGCGGTACGGCGCTGACACCTCGAGCTCTCGGCGGGAACCTCGACTGCCCGGAACGCGCCGGAACGGGTGTGCTTTAATAGCCAGGTCTCGAGGTTCTGGCCTGGCTCGTCGGACTGGGATGAGTCGGGGGGATCAGAGGGAGGAGTGATTTATGCCGAACATCGGCGGTTGGGAAATTCTGATCGTTGTCGTGCTGATCCTCATCATCTTCGGTCCCAAGAAGCTTCCCGAGTTGGGGTCATCTCTTGGCAGGTCCATCAAGGGTTTCAAGAAGGGTCTGAGCGAAGGGAAGGAAGAGGTCAAGACCACGGTCTCCGAAGTCCGGGACGCCGTGGGCATCGATGACATAAAATCCACGGTCGGTGAAGTCCGGGAGAGCGTGGGGATCGACGATCTGAGGTCGACGGTCAAGGAGGTACGAGAGGCGTCGGGGATCGGTGAACTCAAGTCGGGCTTGAAGGATATCCGGGAGGCATCCGGCTTGGACGAGTTGACGTCCACCGTCAAAGAGGTGCGGGACTCCACCAACGTCAAGCGTAACCTCAAGAGCATGTTCTCGGATGAGACTCCCGCAAGTAAGGATGTGACGCCTGGATCGCCGCCGCCGACCGAGGAGACGCCGACCGAGAGGACGGACTGACGGTCTCCTCGCGCCCATGCTCATCCAGCCCGTCTACTTGACCTGAGCGAGAGGATGCAGTCCTGATGGCCGCAGGCCGTAGTTACGTTTACCTTGACATCGTGGAGGCGGTCCGGCGCCTCATCATCTCCGGCGAACTGGGGGAAGGAGAGCGGCTGCCATCAGTCAGAGACATGGCGGTGCGGTGGAAATGCACTCCCAATACGGTGAGCCGGGCTTACTCAGTGCTCATGGAAGAGGGTTTGGTGACCGCCCATCGGGGCGGTGGCACCCGCGTCGCCTCGATTTCATCCGGGTATGGAGAAGCGAAGCCTCCCGGATGGCAATGGGCTGATCTGGTCAACCGGGCAGAGGCCTATCTGCTGGATGCGCTCAAACAGGGCCACAGTGCAGCACACGCCGAGGCCGCCCTGGCCGCAGCCATCGCTCGCCTGGAGGAGATGCGCCGCCGACGGCTCCCGGGCTCGTCCTCTTCTCGCGCTACGGAGGCCGCGTCGGGAGCTGAGACTGCTGTGCATCTCCGTTTCTCTGGGAGTCACGATCTCTCGGTGGAGTTGCTCGCTCGGTACTTGAGCGAGCAGAGTCCGGCGGTGCGGTTGACGACTGATTTTGTGGGAAGCCTCGGGGGGCTTATGGCGTTGGCTCGTGGGGAGGCGGATATCGCAGGTTCGCACCTGTGGGACGAAGAGAGTGCCATGTACAACGTTCCCTTTGTCCGGCGCGTCCTCCCGAACCGGCGGGTGGTCCTGCTCAACTTGGTCGAGCGGGTCCAGGGTCTCATCGTACCGGCGGGCAACCCTGCGGGCCTCCAGAGCCTGTCCGACCTCAGCCGGCCGGGCGTGGTACTCGTGAACCGCCAGCCGGGTTCGGGAACGAGGGTGTGGCTGGACGTCAAGTTGAAGGCTGCAGGCGTGTCTCCGGAAGGCATCAGCGGCTACACACATGAGGAATCGACTCACTTGGGTGTGGCTCAAGCGGTTGCGGAGGGCCGGGCCACGGTGGGTCTTGGCATCAGTCCCGCGGCGACGGCCTACGATCTCGGCTTCATCCCCGTGGGCAAGGAGCGCTACGACTTGGTGATTCCCGTCGAGATCTGGGACCTGCCGGCTGTACAGGCTCTGCACTCAGTGGTTGTGTCGCGGGTCTTCCGAGATGCGGTGACGGCTCTGGGCGGTTACGACACCTCGGAGACCGGCACGGAGGTCCGTCTCGGCTGATCCGCCGGCCCACGCACCGGCCGTGCCGCGGCGCCGGCGGCTGGTCGATGATGGTTACGGGCGCTGTAAGGTTAGTGTCGGCGCGCCGTGTCCCCTTTGGAGCTTGCCGCTTCTCGCATCACCGCACGTCGTCTCGATGGTAGTCTTAATAGGTAGATAGATCACAAGGAGGAGCGCAGTGGCCGGCACCATGACCAAGGAGGACGTCGTCCGCCAGATCGCGGAGCACGACGTCAAATTCATCCGTCTCTGGTTCACGGATGTCCTCGGATTTCTCAAGAGCCTTGCGATGACCCCTCGGGAGTTGGAGGGCTCTCTCGAAGAGGGGACAGGATTCGACGGTTCGTCCATAGAGGGCTTCGCCCGCATCCAGGAATCCGACATGGTGGCCATGCCCGATCCGTCCACCTTCGCCATCCTCCCCAACATGGCCGAGCACGAGCGTACGGCCTTCATGTTCTGCGACATCCTGAGACCCGACGGTGAGCCTTACGACGGAGACCCCCGTTACGCGCTCAAACGGATCCTTGCCAAGGCGGCCGACATGGGCTACACGATGTATGTGGGGCCGGAGTTGGAGTTCTTCTACTTCAAGAACAGCACAGAGACCGATGTGCTGGACCGGGGTGGCTACTTCGATCTCACTTCTCTTGATCTCTCCACGAGCGTCCGTCGCGAGACCGTCTCCGCCTTGGAGCAGGTGGGGATAGAGGTGGAGTACGCTCATCACGAGTGCGGTCCCTCTCAGCACGAGATCGACCTCCGTTACAAGGAAGCCCTGAGAATGGCCGACTCGGTGATGACCTACCGTCTGCTGGTCAAGGAGGTGGCCGATCGCAACGGGATCCACGCCACCTTCATGCCCAAGCCCATGTACGGCCAAGCCGGTTCGGGCATGCACGTGCACCAGTCTCTATTCAAGGGGGAGCACAACGCCTTCTTCGATCCCAACGACCCTTACCACATGACCTCAGAGGGGAAGCACTACGTGGCCGGGCTTCTGCACTACGCCCGGGAGATGTGTCTGGTGACGAATCAGTGGGTCAATTCCTACAAGCGTCTGGTCCCCGGCTATGAAGCCCCCATCTACTGTTGCTGGGCGCGGCGCAACCGCTCGGCTCTGGTGAGGGTGCCCATGTACAAGCCCGGCAAGGAACAGGCCACGCGGGTCGAGATGCGCAATCCGGATCCGGCCGCCAATCCCTATCTTGCCTTTGCGGTGATGTTGGCCGCCGGCCTTAAGGGGATCGAGAAGCGCATGGAGTTGCCGTCCGAAGCTACAGACAACATCTACGAGATGTCGGCCAAGGAACGCCACGGCGCCGGTATCCGGTCGCTGCCCGGCGACATCGAGGGAGCCATCATCGCGTTCGAGAACTCCGGTTTCATGCGCGAGACGCTGGGCGAGCATATCTTCCAATATCTGATCCGCAACAAGCGGGCGGAATGGGATGCCTATCGGGCCCTGGTGACCTCTTGGGAGATCGATCGCTACCTCGAGATTCTGTAGAGCGGCGCCGGCCGGGAACGGCCCGGCGGGAGGACGATAGAAGGATGGCATCCAACGAGAGTGAGGCGGACGGCCGGCAGGGTCCGCTCTTTCTCATCGACGGCAACAATGTGGCCTATCGGGCCTTCTATGCTCTGCCCGAGGAGATGGCCACGTCCGGCGGTTTTCCCACGAACGCCCTGTATGGGTTCTGCCTCATGATAGTCAAGGTCCTTACGGAGTACCGACCGGCGGCGGTGATCGTGGCTTGGGATTCCCGGGAGAAGACCTTCAGGCATGAGGAGTTCGAGGAGTACAAGGCGCACCGCAAACCCATGCCCGAGCTTCTGTCCGAGCAGTGGCCGTATCTGACCGAGTTGTCCTCGGCCTTCGGCTTCGTCAATCTGGCGGTCCCCGGTTGGGAGGCGGATGACATCCTGGCCACCTTGGCCCGGCAGGCGGAGGCGAGAGGCCGGCAGACCTTCATAGTCACCGGCGATAGAGATGCCCTGCAACTGGCCGGGGAACACGTGAGCATCATGGCCAACACCAAGGGGATGACCGAGGTCAAGGTCTACGATCCGGCCGGTGTGGAAGAGAAGTGTGGGGTCCCCCCACGCTTGATCCCCGACTTCATCGGTCTCAAGGGCGATACCTCCGACAACATCCCCGGCATCCCGGGCATCGGGGAGAAGACCGCGGCCCAGCTTCTGGCGCGATTCGGTGGGCTGGAGCAGGTTCTGGAACGTGTCGACGAGGTGAGTGGGGCCAAACGCCAAGAGCTCCTGCGTGAACACCGCGAGTCGGCCGTCCTTTCTAAGAAGCTGGCCTCGCTCACTGAGGACGCGCCGATAGATATAGACGTGGCCGCCGTGCCGCCCCTCTCCCCTCAGCGCGACCGGCTGGAGGAGCTGTTCGAGCGTTTCGAGTTCCACATGCTGCTGAGTAGGGTGGAGCCGCTTCTGCCTAGGCCGGGAGAAGGTGACCGGTCGGGCGCCACGGTTCCACTGCAGCTCACCGAGACACCGGGGCGCGCGGTCGACCTGGAACGCCGGCTGGATTGGTCGCGCCCGGTGGGTGTGGCGGTCGAGAACGACGGGCCGGGCATATGGGTCGCGCAGGCGGATGCGGACGGAGCTCCCCAGGACTACGGGCGCTACACGGTGACCCACGTCGGTGATACTGAGACGGACCGGGATGTCTTGCGGACGCTGTTCGGCCGCGGCCGGCCGGTGTGCCACGACTTCAAGTCGGCGCGGTCCCTTCACGGGCTCACCGAGCGGGCGGGGCACGATACCTATCTGGGCGCTTATCTACTGGCCCCGGGACGCCGGGACTATGACTTGAGGGATCTCATCCGCGAGGCCGGGATCGCCG
The DNA here is from genome assembly GCA_012729575.1 of Actinomycetota bacterium. Lineage (GTDB taxonomy): Bacteria > Actinomycetota > Thermoleophilia > RBG-16-64-13 > RBG-16-64-13 > RBG-16-64-13. The sequence continues at coordinate 7,606 of JAAYCW010000040.1, forward strand.
TCCCCAGCGGCCTCGATGTCGGCGGCTGTACGGCCGCTGCAGTGCTCCCCCTGGCGGTTCGGCAGGAGCGGGCCTTGCGCGAGCAAGGCATGTGGGACCTCTTTCAGGATATCGAGCTGCCCACCACCACCGTTCTCATCGCCATGGAGAGGGCGGGCATCCACCTGGACTGCTACCGCTTGGACGAGATCGCGGGCAAACTCCAGGATCAGATGGAGGGACTCGAATCCTCTATCTACGACCTGGCTGGGGAGGAGTTCAATCTGGGTTCGCCTCAGCAACTCGGGCGGATCCTCTTCGACCGGCTCGGCCTGCCCCGACAGCGTAAGATCAAGACGGGCTACTCCACCGACGCGAAGACGCTCGAGGCTCTGCGGGACAGCCATCCCGTAGTCGAGCATCTGCTCAGCCACAGAGAGTTGTCGAAGCTCCTGTCCACCTACCTGCTGGCGCTACCGCACGCTGTAGACCCGCAGACCGGCCGCCTGCACACCACCTTCAATCAGACGGTGACGGCCACCGGCCGGCTCTCGTCCAGCGATCCCAACCTGCAGAACATCCCGGTGCGGACTGCGTTGGGCGCTCAGATCAGAGAGTGCTTCACCGCCGAGACGGGAAACGTGCTGGTGGTGGCCGACTACTCTCAGATAGAGTTGCGCGTAATGGCCCATCTTTCGGGCGAGGCCACTCTGCTGGAGGCCTTCGCGCGCGGAGAGGACATCCACAACCGGACTGCGGCGGAGGTGTTCGGTCTGGCTGAGGACCAGGTCGACTCGACCCACAGGCGCTACGCGAAAGCGGTGAATTTCGGCATCATGTACGGCATCTCGGCCTTCGGCCTCAGCCAGAACCTGGGTATAGGGAGGGAAGAGGCGGCTGCCTACATCGAGCGTTATTTCCAACGTCTGCCGCGGGTCAAGGCGTTCATCGAGCAGACTATCGAACTGGCTCGGCGACAAGGTTTCGTGGCCACGGTCTTCGGCCGCCGGCGGCCTATCCCCGAGTTGGCCTCGGGGAACCATCAGGAGCGTTCTCTGGGGGAGAGACTGGCAGTTAATTCAGTGATCCAAGGGAGCGCGGCCGACATCATCAAGGTGGCTATGATTGGTTGTCATAGGCGTCTGCAGGAGGGGTTTCCCGGCTCGCGTCTCGTCCTTCAGGTCCACGACGAGCTGGTGTTCGAGGTACCGGAGCCCGTCGCGGAGCAGGTCCGGGATGCCGTGGTGGAGGAGATGGTGGGAGCCTTTGCGATGGAGCCGGCGTTGGGGGTCGACGTGGGAATCGGGCCGGACTGGGCTACCGCGAAATGAGCGCGAACCACCTGTTGCGAGAATTGTTTGCTTTTCGTTGATGTCTCGCTATACTACCGGCACATGCGCCGCGTGAGGGCGGGGCTCGGGCGTCCCTTTGGGAAGGAAACAGAAACTACATGTCAGACCAACAGACCGGCGACACCACAGCAGACATCGACGAGGCACAGACACTAGAGGGCGGGCACGATCTCATGATCGAAGTAGATGGGAAGATGGTTCCCAACTACGATGCCACGATCATGAGCTTCGAAGAGGGGGATATCGTCACCGGGACTGTGGTCCGGGTCGATAAGGACGAGGTCCTTGTCGACATCGGCTACAAGAGTGAAGGCGTGGTTCCGGCCAACGAGCTCTCCATCAGGAAGTCGGTAGATCCTTCGGAAGAGGTCTCGGTGGGCGACGTGGTCGACGCGCTGGTCCTCACCAAAGAAGACGCCGACGGCCGGTTGATCCTGTCGCGCAAGCGGGCCCGCTTCGAGAGGGCCTGGCAACGTATAGAGAAGGCCGCGGAGGAAGGCACGCCGGTTACCGGCAACGTGATCGAGGTGGTCAAAGGTGGTCTCATCCTCGATCTGGGAGTGCGCGGTTTCCTGCCGGCTTCGTTGGTCGATATCCGCCGGGTGGCGGAGCTCGACGAGTTCTTGGGCCAGGCTCTGGAATGTCGGGTCATCGAACTGAATCGGTTCCGCAACAACGTGGTGCTGAGTCGCCGGGCTGTTCTGGAAGAGGAGCGGCGCGGAGCCCGCGAGCAGATCCTCGATCGCATGAACGTGGGCGACCTGGTCTCCGGGACCATATCCAACATCGTCGACTTTGGCGCCTTCGTCGATCTGGATGGTATCGACGGGCTCATCCATATCTCCGAGCTCTCGTGGAGCCACGTGAACCATCCGTCCGAGGTTCTGACCATCGGTCAGAAGGTCGATGTACGGGTGCTCGACATCGATCGTGAGCGGCAGCGCATCTCCCTGGGTCTCAAACAGACTCAGAAGGATCCTTGGCAGCAGGTCTTCGAGAACCGGCAGGTCAACGAGATAGTGCACGGCAAAGTCACCAAGTTGGTGTCGTTTGGGGCTTTCGTGGAGATCGAGGAGGGCGTGGAAGGCCTTATCCATATCTCCGAGTTGGCTCAGCACCATGTAGAAGATCCTTCCGAGATCGTGCGGCCGGGTCAAGAAGTCAACGTTAAGATCATCGAGATCGATCCCGACCGGCGCCGTCTCTCTTTGAGCCTGAAGCGCCTTGAGCCCGAATACCGCATCCACGAGGACGCCTTCGTTGACGAGGAAGAAGAGGGTGAAGCGGGCGAGGAGTATCTCGAAGCCGAGGGCGTGGAGGCCGAAGAAGGTTCGGCCGACACTGAGTCACCGGCGGCTGAGGCGAGCGCCTACGAGGAAGAACCGGCTGAGGAAGAACCGGCCGATGCGGCCCTGGAGGCTGCGGACGAGGAAGAGATCTCTGCGGCGACGGCCGAGGAGGCTGCCGAGACTGAGGCGGTTGCCGAGGTTGAAACTGCCGAGTCTGAAGCGCCCACTGAGCCTGAGGCGGTTGCTGAGCCCGAAGCGCCCACTGAGCCTGAGGCAGAGGCTGCCGCAGAGGAGCCCGAGGCCGCTGAAGAAGAGGCCGAAGCCAAGGAGTGATTGGGGCAGCTCGATAGGGTATGACACGGGAGCGCCTGCGGGCGCTCCCCGTTTTTTGGAGGCAGGATGAGCCGGGACCGGCGTGATGTCGTGGCCGTGGGCCTCACCGGGGGGATCGGGGCAGGCAAGAGTACGGCCCTTAAGCTGTTCCAGAAGTTGGGAGCCAGGACGGTGTCGGCCGACCGAGTGGTCCACGGTCTCTACGCACGCAGAGGAGTGGCCTCCGTGGTGGCCGAGCACTTCGGGCCCTCGGTCCTCGACTCCCGTGGTAGGGTGGACCGCCCTCGGCTTGCGGCAGTGGTACGCGGACACCCGGAGGAGTTGGCTTGGCTGGAGAAACTGACTCATCCGCTGGTGGCGGAGGGCATCGAGCAGCGCATCCGGAGGGTTTCGCCGGGGTCGGTGGTGGTGTGCGAGGTGCCGCTACTGTTCGAAGCAGGTTACGACGCGATGTTCGATCTTATTGTGAGCATAGAGGCCGGGCTGGAGAACCGGCGTCGACGGTCCATTCACAGTTTCGGCCCAGAACAGTTCTCGGAGTTGGAGGCGCTGCAGGCTTCGACCGATCGCCGGGTAGCCGGCAGCGATATGGTCTTCTTCAACGATGGCGGGCCTGGCGAGTTGAGCGATTTCGTTGGCGAGGTCTACGAGCGTGCTCGGGCCTTGCTCCGGGATTGTGAGTGAGCACGCGGGGGCCGGGGTGGAATCGTGGAGCCGGCGCGCACGAACGGGAAGTGTCGGCGTGCGGCTGAGCCGAGCCCGGCGGCGCGGGCTGGTGCGCCTGGTGGTGCTGGTGGTGGTTATCGTAGGCGTAGTGGTTGCGGCGGTGCTGATTGGCACGGGCCGGACCGTGGCGCCGATACTATCCGAGCAGATATACCCGATTCATTTCCGCGAGGGGATCGCCAGGGTGGCGGAGCGTTACGATCTCGACCCCTACCTTGTTGCGGCTGTTGCAAACACGGAGAGTGGATACGATCCCGATGCGGTCTCTTCGGCCGGGGCGGTCGGTCTGATGCAGCTCATGCCTGCGACGGCGGATTGGGTCATCGGTCTACCCACGTGGCAGGGCGGCGATTCTCCGGTTCTGACCGACCCGGACGACAGTCTCGAACTGGGTGCCTGTTATCTCAGCTATCTGATAGGGACGCTTCGGGGCGCCATCAGACCCGCTCTGGCCGCTTACAACGCGGGTCAGGGTGTGGTCGGCGGCTGGGTTGCGGCCGCCGGAGGGGAGGACTCCTTCGATCTGGACGATATCGTCTATCCTGAGACCCGGCAGTTCGTGGAGCGGGTGGAGCACTGGTGGGAACTGTATCCTCGCATTCATCCCGGGGCCTTCGCGGAGGAGGGTGGGGCATGAGGCCGGATAGGAACTTGTTCCGGCTACGTGCAGACTACCAACTGCAGGGAGACCAGCCGGAGGCAGTCTCTCGGTTGGTCCATGGAGTCGAACGGGGTGATCGGTTCCAGACCCTGCTGGGGGTGACCGGCTCCGGCAAGACCTTCACCATGGCCAACATCATCGCTCAAGTAGGCAGGCCCGCTCTGGTCATGGCTCCCAACAAGACCCTGGCTGCGCAGTTGTGCAACGAGTTCCGGGAGTATCTGCCGGACAATGCCGTTGAGTACTTCGTTTCTTATTACGACTACTACCAGCCGGAGGCCTATCTGCCGGCCAGCGACACCTATATCGAGAAGGATTCTTCCATCAACGAGGAGATAGACCGGCTCAGGCACGCGGCTACCTCCAACCTTCTCATGCGCAGGGACGTGGTCATCGTGGCCTCGGTCTCTTGCATCTACAGCCTGGGGTCTCCGGAGGAGTACGTGAGCCAGGTGGTGTTGTTGAAGAAGGGCGAGGATATCAACCGCGACGAGGTCCTTGCCAAGTTGGTGAAGACCCATTACGAGCGCAATGACGTCGCCTTCGCGCGGGGCAAGTTCCGAGTGCGGGGCGACAGTTTTGAGATCTGGCCCGCCTATGATGACTACGCCCTAAGGGTCGGCCTGTGGGGGGACCAGGTGGAGGAACTCGTGAGGATCGACCCGTTGACCCAGGAGATAGTCGAGCACTTGCCTGCCGTCGCGATCTACCCGGCCACGCACTTCGTGACTGCTGAGGATGCCATCGAGCGGTCCATCGCCGAGATCACGGCGGAACTGGAGATCCGGGTGGCCGAGCTGGAAGCACAGGGGAAGCAGCTGGAGGCTTTTCGCCTGCGCCAGCGCACCCAGTACGACATGGAGATGCTGCGGGAGCTGGGCTATTGCAACGGTATCGAGAACTACTCGCGGATTCTGTCGGGCCGCGGACCCGGCGAGCCCCCCTACACCTTGCTGGATTTCTTCCCCAAGGATTTCTTGGTGTTCATCGATGAATCTCACATGACTGTGCCCCAACTCCACGGTATGTACGAGGGGGATCGCAGCCGCAAGACCATGCTGGTGGAGCACGGGTTCCGTCTGCCCTCCGCCCTCGACAACCGTCCGCTGCGCTTTGACGAGTTCATAGAGCGGGCGCCCCAGGTGGTGTTCCTGTCGGCCACGCCCGGAGACTGGGAGACCTCGGTCTCGACCCAGGTGGTGGAGCAGTTGGTGCGCCCCACCGGTTTGGTGGACCCCAGAGTAGAGGTCCGGCCGACGAAGCACCAGATCGACGATCTAATGAACGAGATCCGGATGCGGGTGGACAAAGGGCAGCGCACTCTGGTCACCACCCTTACCAAGAAGATGGCCGAAGACCTGACCGATTACTTGCTGGAGATGGGCTTCCGAGTGCGCTATCTGCACTCGGAGGTGGATACGATCGAGCGCATCAAGGTCATCCGCGAGCTGCGGCTGGGCGAGGTGGACGTACTGGTGGGCATCAACCTGTTGCGCGAGGGGCTCGATCTGCCCGAGGTCACCCTTGTTGCCATCCTGGACGCGGATAAGGAGGGTTTCCTCCGTGGTGAGACCGCCTTGATCCAGACCATAGGACGGGCCGCCCGCAACGTGGAGGGCACGGTCATCATGTACGCGGACAAGCGCACGGCCGCGATGGACAAGGCCATCTCCGAGACCGAACGCCGCAGGATGGCCCAGCTGGCTTTCAACGAGGAGCGTGGGATCGAACCCCGGACCATAGTGAAGGGTGTCTCCGACATCGCCGAGCTGCTGGGCATCAGCGCCAATGTGCCTTATAAAGAGCGCCGCAAGGCGACCGCCGGTAAGGAGATGTCGGCGGAGGAGTTGGAGCGCCTCATGGCGACGTTGGAGGAAGAGATGTTCGCCGCGGCGGAGGAGTTGCGCTTCGAGTACGCCGCCAAGTTGCGGGACGAGATCAAAGACCTGGCTCGGGAACTGGCCCGCCTGCGCAGCTAGGCCGTTCTTCGCACCGTCCTTAGGCTGATCCGTGCACGACCCCAGACCGGGTGGGCTCTCACGGGTCCCTTCAGAATCACTCCACGCGGACGAACTGCACCTCTTCCATCTCGGCGATCAGAGTGATGAGCTCTGGTGCGGGAAGGCCGCGTGGCAGTTTGAGCGCGAGGTGGATGGTATCGGTCGTCTCTTCTCCCGCCTCCACAGACATCTCTTTGACCACCACCCGCGACTGCTCCAGCGTACTGATGAGCCGGGTCAGCGGTGCGTATCCGGGGGACTTGAAGTGCACTCTCACTCCGACCGGCGTACCGATGCGGGGGTAGATCAGCCGGTGCTCGATCACTCGGAGTCCGTAGAGACTGAATATGACGATACCCGTGGTGATGAGGGCGGCTGCGAGGAAGCCCTGAGCCGCCAGCAGCCCTACGGCGGCCACCGCCCATAGGCTGGCGGCCGTAGTGAGTCCGCGGACCGACACGCCGTAACGGATGATGGCTCCGGCTCCCAAAAACCCGATGCCGGTGACCACCTGCGCAGAGATGCGGTTGGGATCGAAATCCGTCCCATCAGTGGCATAGGAGGAGGCCAACGTGAATGCGGCCGCCCCCACGGCCACCAGGATATGAGTCCTGAAGCCCGCGGTGTGTTCCCGGACCTCTCGTTCGATCCCGATGATCCCGCCGAGCACGGCCGCGATCAGTATCCGAATGAACACGTCGAGTATGGACATGCATCCATACTAACGTAATGGGTGGGAGGCCGCTTGGTAGCAAGGGAAAGCCCGCGGCTGTTGACAAGCACCGGGCAAAGTCTGGTACAGTCTAGGTGTGTGCTCTTTTAACGATTCGGGAGAGCCGGGGGGGCTACCGAAAGAATCAGGAGGAGGGCGTACAATGGGGAAAGCTGTAGCTTTGGCTCTGGTGCTACTGCTCGCACTGGCAATGGGGGTGGTTGCCTGTGGCGAGGAGGAAGCGGCTACAACGACCGCGGCTCAAGAAACGACGACCACAGCGGCTCAGGAAACCACCACTACCGCAGGCGAGGAAACGACCACATCCGCGGCTGAAGAAACCACTACAACGGCGGCCACGTACGACGAGGGAACCTGGAAGTTCACCTTCAACAACTTCTTCCCACCCACGAACAACATCGGCATCGTTTCCGAGATGTTCTGCGCGGAAATCGACAAGCGTACCAATGGGGCCGTGAAGTTCGAGTATCTGCCCGGGGGTTCCCTGACTCCCGCCAATCAGGTCGCCGACAGTGTGGTGACCGGCATCGCCGATCTCGGCTTCTCGTGTTTCGCGTACACGCCGGGTGTCTTCCCGGTCATGGAATTCCTGGACTACCCGCTCGGATATCCCCACGGGTACGTGAATACCATGGTGGTGAACGAATTCTACAATGAGTTCAAGCCGGCCGAACTCGATAACGTTCAGGCTCTGTGCTTCTACGGGACCGGTCCGCAGGTACTGTTCACCACCAGTAAGCCGGTTAGGACCCTCGCGGACGCTAAAGGCCTGGTGATCAGATCGACCGGCGTTGGCGCTGCCATCGCCGGTGCACTCGGTGCCGAAGGTTATGCTGCGGCTCAGAACGAGGCGTACGAACTGCTTTCCAAAGGGGTTATCGACGGGAGCATCGCCCCTCGCGAAGTCCTCGCGGGTTGGAAGCAGGGTGAAGTGGTCAAGTACCTGACCCAAGCCTTCTCGATCGGCTCCATCACGTCCATGTACATGATCATGAATAAGGACAAGTGGGCAGATCTGCCGCCGGACATCCAACAGGTCTTCAACGACGTGGCCCTGGAGTCGGTCGAGGCTTTCGCGAACGTAGCCGCGGCCTATGACTACGCAGGCGTGGAATTCTTCACGTCGCTGGGCGAAGGCCGTGAGGTAATCGACCTATCCGAGGAAGAAGGCAACGCCTGGAAGGCCGCCGTCCAGCCGATGGTCGACAAGAACCTTGAAGATCTGAAGGCCGCCGGATTCACGGAAGACTACCAAGGCTTCGTGGAGAACAAGATCCAGGAGTGGCTACCCAAGGCCCCGAGTGAGGCGGACTGTGCGGCTTGGGTGGAAGAGAACATCAAATCCCCGTCGGCGCAATAGAGGCAAGACAGGGCGAGCACACGCAAGATAGTGATCTGTCAGCAGCCAGGATAACCGGCATAGAGGCGGGGCGAAAGCTCCGCCTCTATGCATAAGCACCAAGTGTCGAGCAAGGAGGTCCTATGGCGACGCCTCCCCGTCATGAGCCCCGCCCGGTTGGTGACGCCGGTACGGACAGGGGTATCCTCAATAGTCTGGGCAGAGGTGTTGTGCGGCTCAGCGTGGTCTTCAATTGGATAGCCGGCATCGGCCTTGTCGGCATGCTGCTCCTGGTCGTGGCCGACATCATCGGCATCAAAGTCCTCTCCAGGCCGGTGCCGGGAGGGATCGAGATCGTGACCTTTCTCGCGGTGGTGGCGATCGGGTTCGCCGTCTCCTACACCGCATTGGTCCATGGGCACGTGGCCGTTGATTTCGTGGTAGACAAACTGCCGCGTCGCGCCAAGCTGGTGGTGAGTCTGGTGACGCTGCTGTTGAGTATCGGCCTGGTCGCAGTTCTGGCCTACTACACGTTCGAGTTCGCTGCGAGGCTGCGTTCCACCGGCGAAGTGTCGATGACCCAGAAGATACCTTTCTATCCGTTCGTCTACGGTCTCGGCGTTTGCTGGGTGATGACTGCGCTGGTCCTGGTCAGAGAGTTCGTACAGAAAATCGCGAAGGTGGTCAAGATATGGACCCTTTGACCATTGGGCTGGTAGGCATCGTTGTTCTCGTGATTGTCTTCCTCCTGGGGATGCCCGTTGGCTTCACGATGGCCTTCATAGGGACCATCGGGTTCTGTGCCATCAAGGGGTTCGAGACCGGCGTGGGTCTGTTGGCGCGTGACTTCTGGCTCACTTTCTCCACGTATAGCCTGACCGTGATCCCCATGTTCGTGTTCATGGGCTCTGTGGCTTTCTTCTCCGGGATGAGCGGCAGGCTGTACGATGCAGCTTACCTTGCCTTCGGCAAGATGCGCGGGGGGCTGGCCCTGGCCACCGTGGCCGCGACCGCCGGATTCTCCGCCATATGCGGTTCGACCAACGCGACGGCTGCTGCTATGGGGAAGGTGTCGATCCCAGAGATGCGGCGCTACGGATATGATCCGGGCTTGGCAGCCGGCTGCGCCGCTGCGGCTGGAAGCCTGGGCATCATGATCCCGCCGAGTACGATCTTCATCATCTACGGGATATTGGCCCAAGAGTCCATCGGCAAGCTGTTCATCGCCGGGGTTATTCCAGGGGTGATCCTGGCCTGTCTCTTCCTCGTGGTCGTGGTTGCCTGGGCGTGGATGCGTCCGGACGCGGCACCGGGTGGGACCCAGGTTGACTTGAAGAGCAAGCTTGTTGGCATGACCGGCATCCTCGAGATGGCTGCCCTGTTCGCTCTTGTCCTCGGGGGCCTTTTCTCGGGACTGTTCAGCCCTACCCAGGCCGGAGCAGCGGGGACGGCGGGGGCCATTGTGATCGGGCTGGTGAGACGTTCGCTGTCGCTTAGGAAGTTCTGGTTGTCGGTCAAGGATACGCTTCAAATCACGGCCATGATCTTCATAATCGTGGGCGGGGCCACGGTGTTCGGTCATTTCATGGCCGTGACCGGGATCCCGACCGCTATCGCTGATTTCTTCGGAGGGCTACCGATCCCGCCCACCGCAGTCATGATCCTGATCCTCATCATGTATCTGGTGGCCGGGATGTTCATGGACTCACTGGCCATGGTTACACTAACCGTCCCCATCCTCTTCCCCACCGTCATGAGGCTGGGCTTCGACCCTATTTGGTTCGGCGTCATGATCGTGCTGGTGGTGGAAATGGGCGTGATCACACCTCCCGTTGGCATCAACGTCTACATCATCAAGGGTGTCGTGCCCGACATACCTCTAGGGCAGATATTCAAGGGCGCCTCGGTGTTCCTTATCGGCATGGTGGTCCTGGCTGCTCTGCTACTGCTGTTCCCGATACTTGCCACCTGGCTTCCGAGCTTCATCAGGTACTGATCGAGCCCCTCAGGGCAGGGAGAGCGGCTGCAGGTTGCGGCATCGCGAGCAGGTGCTCGTTGATGGCGGAGGTTGGCCGTTTCTGTTGGCGCGTACGGCTGAACGGGTGGCGAGTCTAACGAGGGTCGACTCCGGTTCAGCGGCGGTCAAAGACGTGCCGGAGGGCCAGGTACGGGTGGCGATAGGTCATCCGCGGGCCCGAGTATCGCATGACCACGCGTATCTGCTCTCGCATATCCGGTCGGAAGCAATGCACGGTGCAGCGGACGCAGGCCGGCTTCCGCTCGCCGAAGCGGCAGGCGTCGATCTTGTGGAGAGTGTAGGCGAGTAGCAGGCTGCACTCTCCACACAACGTGACTCCCGGCCGGCCTACCGTTTCGCCCTGGGCCACACTCGTCGGAGGCTGATGGTGGCCTCTACAATACATACCGATCATCACCTCGACGGTGTGTCTCTCTCGCCGTATCCTGGAACTCATCAGACCTCAACGTCGCAGGCGCTCGCAGTGGGAATCTTCTCAGGGCGAGAGATCGGAAGCGGTCCGACGCGCGACGGGGTCAATCTCGGGACGGATTGCCTCACAGCCGTTCGGGCGGTGCCATCCGATAGAGAAACGGCCCGGAGTCCTTCATGATGCTGATGACGACCCGGATCATCGCTTCTTGGGCACCGGCCATCTCGAGGTTGCCCACCCGCACGGGTTCGTAGCCGGCGTCGCGGATCAGTTGTTCGACCACGGGCTGCACTTCGTCATCACCGCTCCACAAGTTACTCGGTCTCACCCGCGCCTCAGCCAGACGTGGGTAAAGACGTGCGAAGTTGATGTTGAACGATTTCGCTGTGGGACCGTTTGTCTTCGACTTGACGTATTCGGCGTTTGAAGCGAATCCGGCCGGTGGGTCCACGCCGAAACGGTTGGTGGCGTCGATTACGGTCTTTCCTGCGAGACCCTCCACCTTCTCCAGCGCCTCGGCCAGAGCTGCACCCGGTACTGCGATCAGCACTACATCGGCCTCAGACACATCGCCGCCGTCTCGTCCCAGTCTGGTCAGTTGGTGCCCGGCCTGCTCCCACAGATCCGCGAGCCCGCCGCCCACATTGCCTCTGCCCAGTACGGTGATCTTCATGGATGTTCCCTCCCTTGTGCCTCCGGTCTTAGTGCAATGACTTCCCGGCGGACGAGAGGTCAAAACCGAACAAGAAGTCGCCGGAGTGTCCGACGATTTGGCACCCCGCGTATAGGCTGGAATAATGAGCACGGGCATTTGGACGGCGGATACGGCGGAAGGACTCTAGGATGGCGCGCAAGTACGTTCCCGAAGAGATCGAGACGAAGTGGCAGAAGGTCTGGGAAGACGAGGAGACCTTTGTCACCCCCAATCCGGAGCCTGGAGCGGTGCCCGTGGGCAAGGGCTCCGATGCCACCTACGTCCTTGAGATGTTCCCCTATCCGTCCGGCAGTGCCCACATGGGTCACGTCAAGAACTACACCATGGGTGACGTCATAGCCCGCTTCCGCCGCCACCAGGGGCAGCGGGTGCTGCATCCCATGGGCTACGACGCTTTTGGGCTCAACTCGGAAAACATGGCCATTAAGACGGGAGAGCCACCGGCCAAGTTCACCGAAGAGGCTATCGCCACCATCAACCGGCAGTTGCGTCGGTTGGGTGTGTCTATCGACTGGACTCGAGAAGTAGTCACCTCCCGGCCCGAGTACTACAAGTGGACGCAATGGCTCTTCCTGCAGCTCTACAAGAAGGGACTGGCGTACAAGAAAGAGGCGCCGGTCAACTGGTGTCCGTCCTGTCAGACCGTGCTCGCCAACGAGCAGGTAGTCGACGGGGCGTGCGAACGCTGCGATAGCCCGGTCGAGGCCAAGAAGCTGACGCAGTGGTTCTTCCGCATCACCGACTACGCCGAGCGGTTGCTCCAGGACTTTGACAAGCTGGAGTCGTGGCCTGAACGCGTGGTCACCATGCAGCGCAATTGGATCGGCAGGTCGACAGGGGCCGATGTGGTCTTCGGTATCGTAGATGATGAGGCCGGCGCCGCAGGGGACGAGACCGGCGCCGCAAGAGAGGACCTGAAGGTGACGGTCTTCACTACCCGGCCGGATACTCTCTTTGGGGCAACCTTCTTCATCCTGGCACCTGAACATCCGCTGGTGGAGGGTCTGGTGAGCGGGACTTCGTGCGAGGAAGAGGTCAAGCGCTACGTGGCCAAGGCCATCAACACCTCCGCAATTGAGCGGGCCAGCGTGGAGAAAGAGAAGACGGGGGTTTTCACAGGACGTTACGCGGTCAATCCGGTGACAGGTGGCAAGATTCCCATATATGTGGCCGATTACGTGATGATGGATTACGGCACCGGGGCCATCATGGCCGTTCCGGGCCACGACGAGCGCGATTTCGCCTTCGCCCAGAAGTACGGTTTGGAGGTCATCGAGGTCATCGATACCCCGGCGGAGTTCAAAGATGCCGACGGCCGGCTGACGGCTGCCTATCCGGGTGACGGAGTGCTGGTGAACAGCGGGCGGTTCAACGGACTCAGCAAGGCCGAGGGCATCGTCAAGGTGACCGAATGGCTGAAAGAGCGGGGGAAGGCGGACTTCGCCGTCAACTACAAGCTCCGCGACTGGTTGGTATCACGGCAGCGCTATTGGGGTGCACCCATCCCCATCGTGTACTGCGAGAAGTGCGGGGAGGTCCCCGTACCCCACGAGCAGCTGCCGGTGCTGCTCCCGGAGATCACCGATTATGCTCCCAAGGGGAAGTCACCTCTGGCTGCGGCGGAGCACTGGGTGAATACTAAGTGCCCGGTCTGTGGCGGCTCTGCGCGCCGGGAGAGCGACACCATGGACACCTTCGTGGATTCCTCCTGGTACTACCTGCGCTATGTCTCCGCCCGGCGGGATGACGTGGCCTTTGACCGGGCGGCGGTGGATTACTGGCTGCCGGTGGACCAATACATCGGGGGCGTCGAGCACGCCATCCTCCACCTGATGTACTCCCGGTTCTTCACCAAGGTTCTCTACGATCTCGATCTGGTCGGTTTTGAGGAACCTTTCAGGAGGCTCTTCACCCAAGGGATGATCTACTACCGGGGCGCGAAGATGTCCAAGAGCAAAGGTAACGTGGTCAGTCCGGACGAGATGGTGGCGAAGTACGGGGCGGACTCCGTGCGGAGCTACGTGCTCTTCATGGGACCGGCCGAGAGCGACGCCGAGTGGAACGACCAGGGCGTTGAAGGCGTATACCGATTCCTGGGCCGAGTATGGCGGCAGGTGACCGATGCCATAGATGAGGGGCTGCTGAGGGCTGCAAAGACGGCTCCCGCCTGGGATCCGGCCGCCCTCTCGTCGGCGGAACGGGCTCTCTTGGTGAAGACCAATCAGGTCATCGAGAAGACCACCGTGGACATAGGGGAGCGCTTCCGCTTCAACACGGCTCTCTCGGCCATCATGGAGCTCAGCAACGACATCGGTGCGGTGCGGACGAGCGGTTTGCGGGAGACTCCGAGCGGCCGCTCTGTACTCGCATTCGCTCTTAAGATGATGGTCCGGCTACTGGAACCCTTCGCGCCGCACATGGGGGCCGAGCTGTGGGGGATGATGGGCCATGAGGCTGTGTGGGACGCGTCCTGGCCGGAGGCCGATTCGCGGTTCCTGACGGATGAGACGATAGAGTTGGCCGTCCAGGTGAACGGGAAGGTGCGCGACAGGGTCGTCGTGGCTCAAGATGCCTCCGCTGAAGATGTGCTGGCGGCCGTCAAGGAGCTACCCGGTGTCGTGAAGTACCTGGAAGGCATGACCCTGGTCAAGGAAGTCGTGGTGCCCGGACGGTTGGTGAGCCTGGTTGTCAAGTAGCGCGGAGGGATGATGCGAACGAGAAGGGGGCGGCCTTGCGGCCGCCCCCTTCGTGCGTCTGGAATCTGTCTTGCTCTGCTACTGCTGGCGATGTTCCACCAAGTTGTCGACCACGCTTGGGTCGGCCAATGTGGTGGTGTCGCCGAGATCGTCTATCTCGTTGGCCGCGATCTTCTTGAGGATACGGCGCATGATCTTGCCCGACCGGGTCTTCGGTAGGCCCGGAGCCCACTGGATGACGTCCGGCGTGGCGATAGGTCCGATCTCGGTGCGGACGTGCTTCACCAGGGTCTTCTTGAGATCGTCAGAGGGCTCGACGCCGGCATTCAGGGTGACGTACGCGTAGATGCCCTGGCCCTTGATGGGGTGGGGCATACCGACCACGGCCGCCTCGGCCACGTTATCGTGGCTCACCAGGGCGGACTCGATCTCGGCCGTACCCATACGGTGGCCGGACACGTTGATGACGTCGTCCACACGGCCGGTGATCCAGTGATATCCATCCTCATCCCGCCGGCAACCGTCACCGGTGAAGTACAGGCCGGGATACTGGACGAAGTACGTCTCTTTGAATCTTTCCGAATCGCCGTAGACGCCGCGCATCATGCCGGGCCAGGGGCGTCTCATGCACAGGTTACCCACGCCCGGACCGACGACCTCGACCCCATCCTCGTCAACGATGACGGGTTCAACACCAAAGAACGGCAGCGTCGCGGACCCCGGCTTGATCTTCATCGCACCCGGCATCGGGGTGATGAGGAAGCCCCCGGTCTCTGTCTGCCAGTAGGTGTCGACGATCGGGCAGCGGCCGCCGCCGATGAGCTCGTAGTACCAGAGCCAGACTTCAGGGTTGATGGGCTCGCCCACGGTACCAAGGACGCGGAGAGACGACAGGTCGTGCTTCTTCACCCAGTCGTCGCCTTCACGGGCGATGGCGCGGAGTGCAGTCGGAGCGGTGTAGAACACGTTGACCTTGTACTTCTCTATGACATCCCAGAAGCGGTCGGGAGCCGGGTAACTGGGTATGCCCTCGAAGAGGACACCCGTGGCGCCGTTGGCCAGCGGAGCGTAGACGATGTAAGTGTGCCCCGTGACCCAGCCGATATCGGCCGTGCACCAGTAGACCTGATCGGGATGGTAGTCGAAGACCAGCTCGTGGGTCATCGCACCATACAGCAGGTAGCCGCCGGTGGTGTGGAGAACGCCTTTGGGCTTGCCGGTCGAACCGGAGGTGTAGAGGATGAAGAGCGGATCCTCTGCATCCATCTCCTCGCAGGGACAATCCGTGGTGATGTCGGGAGCCTCGAGCTCTTCGTGATACCAGCTGTCACGGCCCTCAGTCCAAGGGATTTCCGTCCCGGTATGTTTGACCACGATGCACTGCTTCACGGAAGGACTCTCCGCCATGGCGGCATCGGCAGAGGTCTTGAGCGGGGTCGGACGCCCGCCGCGGAGACCGGTGTCAGCCGTGATCATGAGGGTCGCTTCGGCGTTAATGGCCCGGTCACGCAGGGCTTCGGCCGAGAAGCCGCCGAACACCACACAGTGGATGGCGCCGATGCGGGCGCAGGCCAACATGGCGACGGGAAGCTCGGGGATCATGGGCAGATAGATGACGACACGGTCGCCCTTCTTGATGCCCTTCTTCTTGAGTACGTTGGCGAACTTACAGACCTCTTCCCAAAGTTGCCGGTAGGTGATGGTGCGGGTCGAGTCGGGGGAGTCGCCCTCGAAGTAGTACGCGACCTTGTCGGCTACCGGAGTGTCGAGGTACCGGTCCAGGCAGTTGTAGGCCACGTTGAGCTTACCGCCCTCAAACCACCTGATCCTCGCTTCGGCGAAGTCGTGGTTCTGGACAGAGTCCCATTTCTTGAACCAGTGCAGCCTTTTCTCCGCCTCCTCAGCCCAGAAAGCATCGGCGTCTTCAATAGAACGCCGGTACATCTCCTGGTACTGCTCCATACCCGAGACCCAGGCAGCATTTTGGAACTCAGGCGGAACGTCGAAGATCTTCTCGTTAGGGGATTCGTTTGCCACTGTTTCCTCCGGTCTGCTGATTAACGGACAACCCCACCCCGATTGTCATCGAGGCCAAGAGCAAAACAAACGTAGGATAGCACACCCTTTTGGCGAGAGGACTAAGGCTGGGCCGTCCATCTTCGGCTGCGTGGGCTTTCGCCCTCGCTTGTGAGACAGTATAAGAGAGATAGAAGAACAACATCCGGCCCCACAGGCCGGCGAGATCGAGGTGGATGGATGTTCATTCAGGTTTGTGGAGCGGCCAGGGCGGTCACCGGTTCGTGTTACCTGGTGGAGGTGGGCGACAGTCGTTTCCTGGTTGATTGTGGGATGCACCAAGGTGGTGACAAAGAACAGGCCGCGAATTTCCAGCGGTTTTCATTCGACCCAGAAGAACTCGATTTCGTGCTGCTGACGCACGCTCATATCGATCACTCAGGTAGACTTCCGCGCCTTGTGAAGCAGGGTTTCTCCGGCCCGATCTACGCGACTCCGGCTACCTGCGATCTCGCCGAGATCATGCTGCTCGATTCGGCGTACATACAGGAGACGGAAGCGGAGTGGCAGACACGCAAGGCCAAGCGGGCCGGCCGCCGGCCGGTGGACCCGCTTTACACGGATGGGGATGCCCGCAAGACCATCTCGCTACTGCAACCGGTGGATTACCACAATCCGCTGGATATCGCCCCCGGAGTTCAGGTGCAGTTCCACGACGCCGGGCACATCCTGGGTTCGGCCTTTCTCGAACTGCAACTCCAGGAGCACGGCGAACGCGCCACAGTGGTGTTCAGTGGCGACGTCGGCCAGCCGGGCCGGCCCATAATCCGCGATCCCGAAACCATCGAGTCCGCCGATTTCCTCATAATGGAGTCCACCTACGGAGACCGGCGTCACGAGAACAATGGAGCGCCCGAAGATCAGCTGGCGAAGATCGTGGAGGAGGCGAAGCGCACCGACGGTAATGTCATCGTCCCGGCGTTCGCCGTGGGACGCACCCAGGAGATCGTCTACTTCCTCCGGGAGATCATAGAAGGGCATGGGTGGGACATGCCCATCTACGTCGACAGTCCTCTGGCCTCCCGAGCGACAGAGGTGTATCGCCGCCACCGCGATGTCTTCGATGAGGAGGCATGGGAGCGGGTCGGCGAGCCGGGGGGTATCCTTGGCTACCCTGGGCTGTATTACACGGAGAGCGCCGACGAGTCCCGGGCCCTCAACGAACAGAAGGGCATAGTGATCATATCCGCCAGCGGGATGGCCGACGCGGGGCGGATACGTCATCACCTGAAGCACAATCTGTGGCGTCCCGAGGCGCACGTGGTGATAGCGGGTTATCAGGCCGAAGGGTCCATGGGCCGGCGGCTCCTGGATGGAGCGGAGACCGTCCGTATCTTCGGTGAAGAGATCGCCGTGAAGGCGCACATCCACAACATCACCGGGCTGTCGGCCCACGCGGATCAGGAACAGCTGCTGGAGTGGGCGGGTCATGTCAGATCACCTCGGCTGGTCATTCTGACGCACGGCGAGCCCGAGGCTGCCGCGACGCTCAAAGGCCTGCTGAACGAGAGGCTTGGCTTCACGGTGGCCATCGCCAACCTAGACGAGGTGTTCGATCTGGGGAAGGCTCCTCGCAAACGGGCGGTCAGGTCCGAGTAGACAAGGGGAGGGAGTCTGTCCGTGGTCGGAAGGATGGGCGGTGAGCAGGGGCTACGGCTGGTGGGCGGCAACCCGTTGACGTAGGGAGGTGATCGTGCGGGCCATGATCTTGGAAGCCGCCGGGCAACCACTCCGCCCGGCCGAATTGGAGGAGCCGGTTCCCGGGGTGGGTCAGGTGCGCGTCAAGGTTCAGGCCTGCGGCCTATGCCGCACCGACCTGCACGTGGTGGACGGGGAGCTCACGCAGCCCAAATTTCCCCTCGTTCCCGGACATCAGATCGTGGGGGTGGTCGACGCCGTGGGCGACGAGGATGCCGGGTCTTCGCCCGCCCTCAATGTCGGAACGCAGGTGGGGGTCCCGTGGCTGGGGTGGACGTGCGGACGGTGTTCGTACTGCTTGTCCGGACGCGAGAATCTCTGCGATGAGGCCAAGTTCACGGGCTACGATCTCGACGGTGGTTTTGCCGAATACGCGGTGGTCGACCACCGCTTCGCCTTTCCCATCCCCGCCGGCTATCCGGCGGTACAGGCCGCACCCTTGTTGTGCGCAGGGCTTATCGGTTACCGGTCGCTCACCATGACCGGTGAGGCGGAACGCCTGGGCCTGTACGGATACGGGTCGGCGGCGCACATAATCACCCAGGTGGCTCGCTATCAGGGCCGTAGAGTGTTTGCCTTCACGCGGCCGGGAGACGTCGCTTCGCAGGCTTTTGCGTTGGAAATGGGGGCCGAGTGGGCCGGCGACACCGCGCAGGATATCCCCGAAGAGTTGGACGCAGCCATCATCTTCGCGCCTGCGGGGGAGTTGGTGCCCATAGCTCTGAAGGCTGTGGCAAAGGGGGGCGTCGTGGTATGCGGAGGCATCCACATGAGCGATATCCCTTCTTTCCCGTACCAGATCCTGTGGGGGGAACGGAGCGTGCGCTCGGTTGCGAACCTGACTCGCCGGGATGGGGTGGAGTTCCTGGCCCTCGCTCCTCAGGTGCCGGTGCGCACTGAGGTAGAGCTGTTCGATCTCGAGGAGGTCAACGAGGCCATAAGTCGGCTGCGAACCGGACAGATTCAAGGTGCGGCAGTGATGGTGGTGGATCATGCGTTATGAAGAGCTGTTGGAGCTGGTAAGGAATAGGCGGACGATCCGGGCCATCAGATCCGAGCCTCTGCCCGACGAACTGATCACCAAGCTGCTCGAGCTTGCCCGTTGGGCGCCCAGTGGCTTCAATCTGCAGCCTGTCGAGTTCCTGGTGGTCAAGGACCTCGAGCTGCGCCACGCTGTGAAGAAGATCGTCGAAGACTACATGGATACCGACTTCTACGCTCTGGAGGCTACTCGGGAGGCATGGCAGGGCCCTGCCTGGACTCTCGAGAAACGGGGCAGGGTCATCTGTCCTCTGGCGGGGTGCCACGTGCTCATCTTGGGAGATGCCCGCAGGCGGGCCGGACTGCCTATGAACGCCCGGTATGCGAAGCACAAGGGCGACTCCATCTTCGAGTCGTCCCTTTCGAACGCGTTCGTGTACCTCTGGCTTGCGGCGCACAGTCTCGGTCTGGCGGCTCAGCCGGTGTCGGCAGTGAAGGAAGGCAAGGTTCTGGGCTTGGTCAAGCACCTCCTCAACCTGCCCGATTTCGTCTACGTATTCGAACTTCTTGCCGTCGGTTATCCCGCGAAGGAAGACCCGCCGCCGGCAAAACTGATGCGACATCTAGACGAGATGGTCCACTACGACCGGGCCCGGGATGACGAGTTCTTGAGCGACGAGGAGATGAGAAGGCAAATACGCAAGCTGAGGATGGGGACCGTGGGCCGTCACGCGGAGGCTGCGGAGGAGCCGGTGGGTGCTTCCAGCCGAGACTCATCAGGCGCATCTCCTTCCGAGGCTCCCAGGGAGCCGCGAGATTGAGACCGCCGAACGCGGAATCGGTGAGGGAAGTTCTGCGGGATTGCGAAGTCGTGCTGCTGGCGGCGACCGAGGCGGAGGCGGCGCCGGTGCGGACGGCGCTGGTGGAACCGGCCGAGCACGTCGTGGCGACGAAGACCGTCTACACGGGGCTTCTCACGACCTCCCCGTCGGAACGGCCGAGGGGGCCCGGCGTTCCGGTGGTGGTGGCCGTTACCGATTGCGACAAAACAAACGCAGCTCACATGCTGACCTACCTGCTCGAGACGGTGGTGCCCATGCCTCGTCTCGTGCTCCAGTTCGGCATCGCGGGGGCGTTCGTGCGGCCGCGGGGCGAGTTAGAGGTGCAGGCGGCGATCGGAGACGTGGTTCTGGCGACCAGCGAGGCTTACTCCGACACGGGTAGCTCAAGCCCTCAGGGATGGTTGTCTGCCGCCGACCTGGGTCTGCCTGTGGCCCGTATCGACGGCCTGGAGACCGGAGGGGAGTTCCCGCTGGATCCCGCCCTCGTCGGAGCGGCGGCGGATGTCCTGAGGGAAGCCGACTGGTTGGACGGCGTCGTTGAGGGACCGTGCGTGACCTCTTCTCGGGTGACGGGGCTGTACTCCGAGGCCGAAGAGACAGTCGCGCGTTGGGGCGCGGTGGCCGAGTCCATGGAGGGGGCGGCGGCGGCGCACATTTGCACACTCTACGGAGTCCCTTTCTTGGAGATCAGAGCCGTCAGCAACCTGGTGGTGGATCGGGACCGGTCTTCATGGCAGGTGGAGCGGGCGGTCGCGGTGGCGGGGCGGGCTGCCCTTGTAATCGTGGCCGCGTTCGATCGCCTGCCGATAGAGTGGAGGTGAGGGGAGTAATGGAGAAGAGGATCGGGGGAGCGGACATGAGCCGGGAAGACCTCGCGGCGGGCGACCGTGCTCCTCTGCGCCTGGCCTACTCGCCGTGTCCCAACGACACCTTCATCTTCATGGCTTGGGTACACGGTCTCCTACCCGGTGCGCCGCCGGTCGAGGAAAGGCTTGAGGATATCGACACCCTTAATCAAATGGCTTCGCACGGCGAGGCCGATGTCATCAAGGTCTCGGTGCACGCATATGCCCACCTGCGAGATTCATACGCCCTTCTGCATTCGGGGGGCGCAATGGGCCGGGGCTGCGGCCCGTTAGTGGTGGGCCAGAAGGATGGGCGCTTGCGACCGGCGCCGTCGCTGCGGCGGGTGGCCGTTCTCGCAGATGAGTTGGCCCGAGCGCGGGTCGGCATTCCCGGGGAGTTGACCACGGCGGCGTTGCTGGTGGGATTGCTGACCGGAGGTCTGCGGCAGGCGGTCGTCATGCCGTTTGAGCGGATCATGCCCGCGGTGGCCGCTGGGGAGCTGGACGCGGGAGTCATCATCCACGAAGGCCGGTTCACCTTTGGCTCGTACGGGTTGCGCCGTCTGGTGGATCTGGGGGAATGGTGGGAAGAGACCAGCGGACTTCCTATCCCTCTGGGCGGCATTGCCGTATGTCGCTCACTCGACCGGGGCGTCCAGGCCGGGATAGAGGAGGCGGTCCGTTCCAGCGTGGAGTATGCCCGAGCCGAGCCCGAAGCGACTATGGATTACGTGCGGGGGCACTCCCAAGAGCTCGACCCTGTCGTATGCCGTCAGCATATAGACCTGTACGTCAACGACTTCAGCGTTGATTACGCCGCCGAAGGCGAGGCAGCCATCCGCGAACTCCTGGAAGCAGCTGCCACCCTCAGAGTGATCCCGCCGTCCACCAAGGGCATCTTCTGGGACGACTGAGGTCGCCGGCCGGCGAGACGGCCCCGCGACGGCCACACCGCGGCCCCGCGACGGCTCCGGGAGGGCCCCGCCCCGGGACGCGGCCCCGCCGTGGGACTTGCCGACACGGTTGCGCCGACACCGGACCGCGCGACTGCTATGCTACCGGTCTGATGCTCCACGTCACCGACATCTCCAAATCGTTCGGCAGTCAGACGCTGCTCGACAAGGCGTCCCTCCACGTGAAGCCCGGGATGCGCGTCGGACTCGTGGGCCCTAACGGCGCGGGCAAGACCACGCTACTACGGCTCATCGTGGGAGAGATGTCGCTGGATGGCGGAGAGATCAGCGCCCGCAGAGATCTCCGCATCGGATTCCTCCCTCAGGAGATCGAAGAGATTGCGGACCATGCAGTCATGGACGAGGTTCTGGCCTCACACGCAGACGTACTCTCGGCCGAGCGACGCATCGCCGAGCTCGGCCAGCAGATAGGGCAGGCGTACGCGGCTACGGGTGAGGTTGCTCCGGTGGCCGATCCCGAAGAACTGCTGCGTGAACTTGGCTCCCTCCAGACCGCTTACGAGAACGCACATGGATACGAACTCGAGACCAGGGCTCAGACCATCCTGCGCGGTATGGGTTTCCGCGATGCCGACTTTCATCGCCAGATAGCCGAGCTCTCCGGAGGGTGGCGGATGCGGGTGGCCCTCTCCCGACTCCTGCTCGAGCAGCCGGATCTGCTGCTTATGGACGAGCCCACCAACCACCTCGACCTCGAGAGCCTTCTCTGGCTGGAAGAGTTCCTTCTCAGCTGGCCGGGGTCGCTCATAGTGATCAGCCACGACCGTTACTTCCTCAACCGGATGGTCACTCACATCGCCGACCTTGACCGGGGCATCATCGATCTCTACGCGGGCGATTACGACCACTTCGAACAGGAGAAGAAGCAGCGC
>JAAYCW010000180.1 GCA_012729575.1 Actinomycetota bacterium
CTGGGAGTGGTGCGCGGAGTGACCGTACGGGCCCGCTGGATCGGCAGTCAGATCACCGCCTCCCTGCGCACCCTGGGTGGAGGGCAGATCCCTGAGTACATCGAGCTGTGCGAACAGACCCGGGCCGAAGCCTTCGCCTGGATGGTGCAGCATGCCGAGCAGATGGGCGCGAACGCGGTGATAGCCATCAAGTACGATGCTACAGACTTGGGCAACAACATGACCGAGGTGCTCGCCTACGGCACCGCGGCCGTGGTCGAGCCCGACTAACCGATCGCACCGCAGCCGGACTCACCCGTACGGATGCGCAGGCACTCCTCCAAGTCGAAGACGAATATTTTGCCGTCACCGATGTGACCGGTACGGGCTCCCCGAGTGATCGCGTCCACCGCGGGCCACAGGAATTCATCGTTGACGGCGATCTCGACCTTGAGCTTGCGCAGCAGCCTGTTCCGGTCGACGTAGCTCCGGTAGACCTCGGCCACACCCTTCTGCCGGCCCCTGCCCATGACGTCGGATACGGTTATAAGGTTGATGTCTTCTTCTTCCAACGCGGCCATGACCTCATCCAGCCGGTCGGGCTGGATGATCGCGATGATGTACTTCATGATGCGGCTCCTTACCCTCGAGATTAACCGACCAGGGTGTATGCGGACTCGCTGTGCTGGGTGAGATCGAGGCCGATGTTCTCCTTGTCCTCGCTCACTCGCAGACCAAGGGTTCTATCAACCAGCTTAAGCAGGCCGTACGACAGGACGAACGAATAGGCGGCGCACACCAGCAGAGCGACGAACTGCCACAGCAGGAGTGCGGCATTCCCATGGAACAAACCGTCCGCTCCCCCGGGATTGACCGTTGCCGTGGCCCAGAGCCCGGTCAACAGGGCGCCCAGCATACCGCCTACGCCGTGCACCCCGAATGCATCCAGGGAATCGTCGTATCCCAGCTTACCCTTCACCACCACCACCGAAAGGTAGCAGACCAGACCGGCAAGGGCGCCTATCCCCAAGGCTCCGAGAGGCGTCACAAAGCCGGCCGCCGGGGTGATGGCCACCAGTCCGGCCACCGCACCCGAGATCGTACCCAGGGCGGTCGGCCGTCTACCCTTGATCCACTCAACCACAGCCCACGCTACCGCCGCCGCAGCAGCACCCAGCTGGGTGGCTAGGAAGGCGGATACAGAGAGCCCGTTGGCTCCAAGCGCGCTACCCGCGTTGAAGCCGAACCAACCGAACCACAGGAGGGCTGCTCCCAAGATGGCGAAGGGAAGGTTGTGGGGCGGCGAGATATCGGGGTGCCCCTTGCGCTTCCCTATCACGAGGGCGGCCGCCAGCGCCGCCATACCCGCGTTGATGTGCACTACCGTACCGCCCGCGAAGTCAAGCGCCCCCAGCTCACGCAGCCAACCCCCGACCCCCCATACCCAATGGGCCATGGGATCGTAGACGACCGTGGCCCAGAGCACCGAGAAGATGAGAAAAGCGCTGAACTTCATGCGTTCCGCGAAGGCACCTACTATGAGCGCAGGAGTCAGGACGGCGAACATCATCTGGAAGAGCATGAAGAGTTGATGCGGGATGGTGGCCGCATAGTCGGCGTTGGGTTCCTGACCCACGCCCGCCAGAGCCGCCCAGCTGAAGTCTCCGATCACCCCACCCTGGTCCGGGCCGAAGGCCAGACTATAGCCGAAGAGAACCCATTGTATGCTCATCACGCCCAACAGCATGAAGCACTGCATCATGACCGAAAGAACGTTCTTTCGCCTGACCAACCCGCCGTAGAAGAAAGCCAGCCCGGGAGTCATGAGCATCACCAACGCGGTGGCGACGATCATCCAGGCGGTGTCTCCTGTGTCGATTCCCGCCATGTTCAACCTCCTTCGTTCCCACCGCCGAGCAGCCCCACCCCCGAACCGTCCGGTCGGTACCATTCTCACAACGCAGTACGCTGCAATTACACAGGATGAAGCCGCCGGATATCATCTCCGAAAGTCTAGCAATATGCCGATATTGCTATACATTTGTACAACCCAACGAAGAGACCAGAGCCTAGGAGCCCAACCACCACGGGAGGCAAGAGGCGGCCGACAGGGGACGACCGGGACCGGAGGAAAGGCGCGTCAGCTCATGAGCAGGCTACGAGCCTTGAGCCCCAGACCGAGACGTTCCTTGTGCTCGGTCCGGAAGACACTTAGCCCACCGATATCGGCGATCTTCTCCAAACGGTAACGGATGGTGTGACGGTGGGCATGAAGCTCGGCCGCCGTCTTGGTGAGGTTCTCGTTGTGCCGCAGGAACACCGCAAGGGTTCGCGTCAGCTGGGTCCCGTTGGCCTCGTCATACCGATCGATAGGACCTATCGTCTCTTCATAGAGGGCTGTGATCTCGCCCGGATCCCTTTCCCAGATGTCAAGAAGAAGCCGGTAGGTGCCCACCTCGTCGAAGTGCAGAAGGCTGCCGGGCCCGTGCAGCTTCCGGCCCACCTTGAGGGCGACCAAAGCTTCGCTGTATCCCCTGTCCATCAGCGCCGCCTCAGGGGTGAACCCTCCGACGCCGACGGACACGCTCAAGCCCCCGGCATCCTCCCCCAGGTTCTGTAACGCGGTAGCCAAGCGGCTGAGGGCGCCGCGGTCCCGGGCGGTCTTACCACACACGAAGACCACGATATGACCCGACTTCAGGCTGACGAGAGACGAGGACTCGGACGCGGACACATACCGTAGAGAGTGCGAGAAAAGGAGTTCCATTCGCCTGTCAAGTTCATCCTGACCGAGACCCTTGCGAGAGACCAAGCCGTCGAACTCGTCCACGCCGAGAAGGAGCACGGTGGCTCCCTGGCTCAGATCGCAGCCGAGAAACACGCCCCTGCGCAACAGAGAATCTCCGGACTGTCCCGACCCGCTGATAACGTCGTCCACGAAGTCGCCCTTCAGACGCACCTCCGTCTCAAAACGAACCCGGTCCTGCGCCATCTCCAGGGCGGCAATGGTGACGGCATGCTCAAGGATCAAGACTTCGTTGGCCGAAAGATCCTCGGCTTCGCTGAACGCACACACGTACCCCAGCCGCACGTGCCTGGCCACTATCGGGAGCGCAAATATGGCCGGCAGACCCTCCTCGGAGAGGCGGAAGTGCTTCTGGCCACCGCCTTGTCGGGCAAAGAGTCCCCGCATCTCTGGTGTGCTCAGACGAGGCGCGAGTTCTAAGACCGCGATAGGCAGCCCCTGGGAGACGGCGAGTATCTCCAGAGATGTGTCGAGAATCATCACCGGGTTCCCCAGCAAGCGGGCGGCCTCGTCGGCCAGCTCCTGCCACCCTCCCCCCCGGATGACTACTCCCAGAAGGCTGCGGTGGATGGATTGAGACTGCTCCAGGAGCGACGCCTGCCGGTTGATGATCACCTCGGTGGCTTCCTGCATCAGTTGAGTCCAGCGGAGGCTTTGCGGCACCTCCACGATGGGGAACCTGCGTCTCTCGGCCAGCTCGATGATGTCCGCGGGAATGCTCTCAACAAAACGGGTGGTCTTGACGAAAAGTGCGGCGGCATCGGCCATCATCACCCGTCGGCAGAACTCGCGCTGCCGGTCCAGGTCACCCTTCACCGCGAACATCGTGGAGAGGACCATCTCGCCTCCCGAGAGCCAGTCGGCGATATCCGGTACCTCACCCACAGTGACCGACGTGACCTTGCGGTCCAGACCGAGTCCGCCGGCAAGCAGCCGCGCATCCTTGAGTGCGCTCAGTTCCAGGATCTGTCCGACGGTCACAGGCATGATGCACGAAACGATAGCAGAGTGGAGAGCCCCCGTACTCCCCTCCTACTCATTCAGAGTTATCCGTGGCACTCCTCACATGAGCCCGTCCGCGGCCGCCTCATCCCTTGCGGCGGCCAATGCCTCCACGAGATCGGCCTTTGAGAACGGTCCGCCGTGCCCCGAATAGAAGGTGTGGGCGTTGTCCACAAGGTGTTCGGCACTTGCGAAGAGCTGCCGATTGGCCGTCGCGATATCATCCGTATAGCACAGGTAAGCCAGGCTCGGGGAACCATCCCTGGGATCCTCCACAAGGAGATCGCCCACGAGAGCCTCACCGGTGTCGAGGATCACCGACATGCAACCGTCGGAGTGGCCGAAGGTCTCGACCAGACGCCCCTCAACACCCCAGGGTCTCAGATCGACCGTACCCTCCACGACGATATCGGGAGTCATGGGCCGGAGGAGCCCCAGCGGTTCTTCGCTCGGAGGTAGCTCCGACAGCATCCAGCGGCCCAGACGATTTCGCGGGCGCACGTCGGGATGAGCAGCCTCTTTCAAAGACCGTTCAGCGTTCCGATGGCACATGAGAGGTGCGCCGGTCACAGCTCTCATCTCATCCATATTCAGGAAGTGATCCACGTGGCCGTGAGTGACCACCTGCAACCGGATCTCCGCAGGATCCACCCCCGTCCGGGCGCACACCCCGAGGAAATGCTCGCGGCCAAGTTCACAGCCTGAATCGACGGCGATCACGCCTTCGCCCCGGACGAAGAAGCCGCTCGACATGCCTAGCGTGTACTGGAGGACCTCGGTCATCTGAACCTCTCCTATTGGACGCCTTCAAGCCAAGGACTCGGCCGGCCTCACTGAAGACCGGCCCTCCGGCCATGCTAGCAGACCTTACGTGGTAATCTAACGACGCAGAAATCGGTGAGAACATCGGCGGTCAAGCCGCGCCGGGGCTGCTTTGCAGTCGTTATCATCGGTGCGCTTCCCCTGACAACATGCGGAGGTCCCGCATCCACGATGGCGACGCTTGGAATCGATATAGGCTGCATCAGTGTGAAGATCGCCGTCGTCGGCGGACCCGAAGACCGGCAAGCGTTCGAAGCTATCGCTGCGGGCTCCGATCTGTTCTACAGGCCCACTGCCGAGGACCGGACTCTCCCCACACCCGCGGCACCACCTATCCTGGCCACCAGCTACCGGCGTATCAAGGGCAGCCCGGCCGATGCCGCCCAGGAGCTGATGCAGCAGGTACGCGCGGCGCTTCCCGAGGGCATGGTGACCCAGGTGACTGTGACGGGGACCGGCGGCCGACTGGTGGGCGCGTTGCTAGATCTCCCCTACGAGAACGAGTTCAAAGCCATCGCCCGAGCCGTCGGGGCTCTCCATCCGGAAGTCACCACGGTGTTCGAGATGGGTGGTGAGACCTCCAAGTTCATCAACCTCGAGACCGACGAGCACTCGGGGCGGATGGGCATAGCCGACTACGGGGCCAACGGCGACTGCGCCGCGGGCACCGGCTCCTTCATGGACCAGCAGGCAAACCGGCTCCTATACAATATCGAGGATGTGGGTGAGATCGTGCGCGGCGCGGGCAAAGCGGCCTCTATCGCCGGTCGCTGTTCGGTGTTCGCCAAGTCCGACATGATCCACGCCCAGCAGAAGGGTTACCAACCCCCCGAGGTTCTCAAGGGCCTCTGCAACGCGGTGGTGCGCAACTACCGGAGCACCATCACCAAGGGCAAGGAGGTCGGCGAGCGGGTGGCCTTCATCGGCGGGGTGGCGGCCAACAAGGGCGCCGTCGACGCCATGCGTGAGGCTTTCGACTTGGACGATGGGCAGCTGATCGTTCCCGCTTACTACGCGTGGATGGGTGCGATCGGATGTGCTCTCACGGCCGCCGACGAGCGGGCCGGGGTCGAGGCCGCGACGATAGACCTCACCCGCTTGAGCAGAGACCAAGGCTCCGAGTTCGAGACCAGTGAAGCCCTTTCCATGGACCGGGTCATCCTGCTCCGGGACCGAGTGAAGCCCTACGAGTTCTCTCCGGGTGACGGCAAGATCGGCGTCTATCTGGGTATCGACATCGGATCGGTCTCCACCAATCTGGTCGTGCTGGACGAAGACGGCGAAGTGATCAAGGAGATCTACGTCAAGACCGACGGCCGCCCGGTCGAGGTGGTCAACAAGGGCCTCTCCGATATCTGGAACGAGATGGGGCCCCGGCTTGAGATCTTGGGCGTGGCTACCACCGGGTCGGGCCGGGAGCTGATAGGAGAGCTCGTCGGAGCCGACACCGTCAACGACGAGATCACCGCCCACAAGACCGGAGCGACGTTCATCGGGAGCAAGCTCATCGACCGTGTACCCGACACCATCTTCGAGATCGGTGGTCAGGATTCCAAGTTCATCAGCCTGCAGGACGGCATCGTGGTGGATTTCGCCATGAATGAGGCCTGTGCGGCCGGCACCGGATCCTTCTTGGAGGAACAGGCCGAGAAGATGGGCATCAACATCATCGACGAGTTCGCCGAGTTGGCCCTCTCATCCAAGGCGCCGGTCCGCCTGGGCGAGCGTTGCACCGTCTTCATGGAGCGAGACGTGAACTCGTACCTCCAGCGAGGCGCCAACAAGAAGGATTTGGTAGCCGGACTGGCCTATTCCATCGTCTACAACTACCTCAACCGCTTGGTGGGCCGGCGACATGTCGGCGACACCATCTACTTTCAGGGCGGAACCGCTTACAACGACTCGGTGGCCGCCGCCTTCAGCAGGATCCTCGGCAAAGAGATAATCGTGCCGCCTCACAACGGGGTGGTGGGGGCCATCGGAGCCGCCCTCCTGGCCCGGGAGAAGATGGCAGCCACTCGAGCACCCTCCCGTTTCCGCGGCTGGGATCTGAATGAGGTCGATTACACCGTCCGGGAATTCACGTGTCACGGGTGCAGCAACGAATGCGACATTCGCGAGTTCACCATCGACGGAGAGAGGACGTACTGGGGCGACAAGTGTTCCGACCGCTACCGCAAGCGGGCCAAGGTGGACAAGGAGCCCATCATCCGCGACCTGGTCGAGTACCGGGAAGCTCTCATGTACTCGTACCTGACCGA
>JAAYCW010000041.1 GCA_012729575.1 Actinomycetota bacterium
AGTACTAAACCTCAAGACTATACCACAGGCCCTATTTCTAACCCTTGACGCAGCCCTCACGCATCGTCTCGCTCCACGGCCGAGTGGACCGGATCGTGCCCGCCATAACCACCAGGTCTCTGTCGTACAGCACCGCCGTCTGGCCGGGAGATACCCCCATTGCCGGCTCCTCAAGAATGACGGCGACGGCTTCGTGGCGGGCAGAGGCGGGTTCATCCCCGACCGCCGGCGGCAAAGTGTCAACCTGGACCTGACCCCCGCCTTCCGCCGTGCTCCCCGATACGCGTGCCCGGACGCTGCCTCCGGTGGAACGCCATTGCATCAGCAGACTCCGGGAAGGTTGCGGGCGGTGGCACACGACATCTTCCAACACCACTCCCCCAGCGGCAGTGCCTTCCGGAGGTCCAACGACTACCTCCCGTCGTTCAGCAGACAGCGCCACCACATACAAGGGCCGGTCGGCGGATATTCCCAAGCCCTTTCTCTGGCCGATGGTGAAGTTGTAGGTGCCCGAGTGCCGGCCGAGCTGCCGCCCACTCAAATCCACAATCGCGCCGGGAAGCTCTCCGAGGCGCTGCCGGAGAAAGCGACGGTGATCGTCGTCGGAGATGAAGCATATCTCTTGGCTCTCCGCCGCTACCTCGTTCTCCAGGCCCGCTCCGGCCGCCAGCCTTCTCACTTCGGCCTTGGTCAGAGATCCCAATGGGAAGAGGCAGTGGCTCAGCAATCCGGGTGGGACTTCGGCAAGAACGTAGGATTGGTCCTTCCTGCGGTCGACGCCTCGGGCGAGCGCACCCGGGCTGCCGATGAGGCGGGCGTAATGGCCGGTGGCGATCCGGGAGAGCCCCGACTTTCGGGCGATCTCCAAAAGCAATCCGAAACGGATCCGGGCGTTGCACTTCACGCAGGGGTTGGGAGTCCTTCCTTGCGCGTACTGGTCCACGAAGTAGCTCACCACCCCGGAGGAGAAGACATCGCCGGCGTCGACCACCGCGTGGGCGATGTCCAGACGTTCAGCGACCTGGGCGGCTCGAGCTACGTCCTGGACGGAGCGGCCCGTCCGCCGGTCTGAAGAGCCGGGGTCACTCCATAGGCGCAGCGTCACCGCCGAGACCCTGTAGCCCTGCTCGCGCAGCAGCAGGGCGGCAACAGCGCTATCGACACCTCCGCTGAGGCCCACCAGGACCCCGCGCTCGTCCGGCTCGCCCCGCGCACAGTCGTACACCTCGGTTGTCACAGCACCCCCTACTACCAGAAAGGCCGGGATATCCCGGCCTTTGCACACCAATCCATGTCTGCCGGGAACTAGGTCCTGTCGAGGTTCACCAGGGCTTGATTGAGGGTTCCCTCGTCCACGTAGCCGTTCCAGACATCCTTCACGATCCCCTCCCTGTCTATGAGGATCAGTTCCGGCGGATATCCCACATCCAGGAGCGCGGAGAGGTCACCGTATGCATCCGGTGTCTTGTAGTCGTAGGCCAGGAACACGTAATCTCGGAAAGAGGAGGTGAGCGCGTTCAGGTTCTCGATGACCATAACGTCATCCGTCCCACCCGTGACATAGAAGAGAACTACGATGGGCTTTTCACCATAGACATCCGTGAAGGCGGGTGGAGTGTCCTCGGTGGTGTCGACGCTCTGCCCTATGAGATCGTCCCCGGCGCTCCCGGAGCCCGAGCGAACAGTGGTGGTGACCAAGCTGGTGGTAGTGGTCTCGTCCTCCCCGCCACCACAACCCCATAAGAGCGTCGCCGCAAACAGAATCAAGACCAACACACTGAGCTGCTGTCTACTTCGTCTGGCCATCGCCTTCCTTCCCATAAGAATGCTCCACCTTGCCGTGTCTGACAGGCGCTTGAACCTGCCTAAGCAGGTGGGTGACCGTCCCTGAAAGGGAAAATACGCCGTTCAGGCGAACAAGCCTCCCAAGCGAAATGTGTTGGCTCAAGTTTGGGCCAGATCACGAACAAGGTCGAGCATCATGAGGGTAGCACACGCCCATTCCCCCGGCAATGTGGCTTCTACCCCCTCCCCTCACACCCGATGCGGGCAGAGCCGGACCCTCATATGGTCTTGATGCGGAGCTCTCGCAACTGGTCGGCAGTGACATTGGAGGGCGCGTCCGTCAAGGGACAAGAACCGCTGGCGGTCTTCGGAAAGGCGATCACATCACGGATGGACGTCTCTCCGGCCATAAGCATCACCGTGCGGTCGAGTCCCAGACCTATTCCGCCGAGCGGCGGTATCCCGTAGTCCATGGCTTCCACCAGGAACCCGAACTTGGCTTCGATCTCAGGCTCGGTCAGTCCCAGCGCAGAGAACACCGCTTCCTGCATCTCTGGGTCTGAGATGCGGAGAGAGCCGCTACCCAGCTCCACCCCGTTCAAGACCAAGTCATAGGCGTACGTACCAAGCTCGAGCGGTCTCTTCTGCAAGTCCTCCAAGCAGTCGATTCTCGGCTTGGTAAAAGGATGATGCTGCGCCTTCAGGCGTTTCTCACGCCCGTCGTATTCGAACATGGGGAAGTCCACGATCCAGGCAAACGACCATCCCTTCCGTTCGATCGCCAGCCGGGAGGCGAGGGCCAGGCGGAGGGCGCCCAGACTCGGCTCCGCCACCCCCTTCTGGTCGGCAATGAGAAGCAGGATGTCCCCGGCCCGAGCTCCAAACCTGTCCAGCAGAATCTGCATCTGCTCGGGACGCGAGAACTTCTGCAGGGGGGATCGTGTCCCACCTTCTTCGACCCAAACGGGGACGAGACCCTTCGCACCGAAGACGGCAGCTTCCGAAGCGAGATCGTCCACGTCCTTGCGGGAGAAGCGGGCGCCACCTTCTGCCCGTATGCCTCGTACCACGCCTCCCCCCGAGACCGTATCGGCGAAGACGCGAAACTCCATCTCACCTGCCAGGTCGGTCACGTCGACGATCTCCATGCCGAACCTGAGGTCGGGCTTGTCACTCCCGTAGCGTGCCATCGCCTCTGAGTAGGTAAGGCGCGGGAAGGGTCTGGACAGCTCCACATCGAGCGCGTCCTTGAAGGCGGAAACAAACATGCCCTCGACCATCTCCTGGATGTCGGCCTCGTCGACGAAACTCATCTCGATGTCGATCTGGGTGTGCTCGGGCTGCCGGTCGGCCCGGAGATCCTCATCCCGAAAGGCCCGAGCGATCTGGTAGTAGCGCTCGAAGCCGGCGATCATCAGCAACTGCTTGAAGAGCTGTGGGGACTGCGGCAGAGCATAGAACTCTCCCGGTCTCAAACGGCTCGGGACGAGAAAGTCGCGTGCTCCTTCAGGTGTGCTCTTACTGAGGATAGGGGTCTCCACGTCGATGAACCCCTGGCCCCCCAGGTAGCGCCGGACCGATTGGACCAGCTGGTGCCTTAGCAGCAGGTTGTGGAACATGCGGGGCCGCCGCAGGTCTATGTACCGGTACTTGAGGCGTAGGGTCTCGTCGACATCGAGATCGTCCTCGGGGGCAAAAGGCGGGGTGGCAGCGGCCGCCAGGATCTTCATGCTCTCCACCACTATCTCCACTCCACCCGTGGGCAGATTGGGGTTGATCCGCTCCGGGGACCGGGCCAGCACGGTACCTGTGGCTGTGAGTACGTATTCGCTTCGCAATTCTTCAGCCTGCGCGTGAACAGCCGGTGAGCTCTCGGCCTCGAAGACCAGCTGGACGATCCCCGTCCGGTCGCGTAGGTCGACGAATATCAGACCGCCGTGGTCACGCCTCCGCTGGACCCATCCGGCCACTGTGGCCCGCCGGCCAACGGACTCCTCGCGGAAGTTGCCGCACCATTCATCTCTGTATCCCACGGTTGGTCCTTTGCTCCTTCTGGTCTAGATGCCCTCAGAGGTCCGCAGACTGAGCGGCTGCAAGGGACACCGCTTCCTGCCCCGGCAACGACCTCTCAATTCCTGAAACGAGATCCCGCACGGTCACCACATGGTCGGCCAGTTCTTGTTCGCCAAGGATGAAGGCATAACGAGCCTTGCTGCGGCCCGCCTGCTTCATCTGGCCTTTGGCGCTGCGGCTCATGTAATCCAGCTCGGCTGCGACACCCAGGCTGCGACATTGGTGGGCGAGGGAGAAGGCCTCTCTCCGAGCCTCATCGGTGAGGGCGACCAAATACACCACCGGATGCCGCGGCCCCGGCGGCGTTCCTCCTCCCCGGGCGAGGGCCAGGATGATGCGCTCTACGCCGGTACCGAAGCCGACGCCCGGCGTAGCCGGGCCGCCGATGGTCTCTACGAGGTCGTCGTAGCGTCCTCCGCCTCCCACACCCGACTGCGCTCCCAGCAGTGGAGATTGGAACTCGAAGGTGGTGCGGGTGTAGTAGTCCATCCCGCGGACCAAGGTGTGGTCGGGCACGAAGGAGATGTCTTGCACCGCGAGACACTCCTGTAGGCGAGCGTGATGGGCGGCGCAAGCGGGACAGAGGTGATCGGTCAGGCGGGGAGCCGTTTCCAATGCCTCCCGGCACGCCGGCACCTTGCAGTCGAAGGTGCGCATGGGATTGAGCTGGGCCCTCTCGCGGCACTCGCCGCAGAACGCTTCGGTATTCTTCGCCAGAAACTCTCTAAGAGCGGCCGAATAGCCGGGACGACACTCTCTGCAACCCATAGAATTGAGCCGGAGATCGAGCTCCTTGAGGCCCAACTCCCGGTAAAGAGCCGCCAACACTCCGATGACCTCGGCATCGACCTCGGGCGCGGCGGAGCCGAAAGCCTCGATGCCCAGCTGATGATGCTGGCGGTAGCGCCCCGACTGCGGGCTCTCATAGCGGAACATGGGGCTGTGGTAGTAGAGCTTCACCGGCTGCGGAAGCGTGTGCATGCCGTGCTCTATGTACGCTCGAGCCACCGGCGCCGTGCCCTCCGGACGCAGAGTCATACTGCGTCCGCCCAGGTCTTCGAACGTGTACATCTCTTTGCGGACGATATCCGTGGACTCCCCCACCCCTCGAGAGAAGAGCCTCGTCTCCTCGAACGTAGGGGTGTCGATGCGACCGTAGCCGTAACGTTGGAAGACCGCCTCGGCCTGGCTGACTACCCAGCGTCGCAGCGGTTGGTCGTCAGGGAGGATGTCGTAGGTGCCCTTGGGTGCGCTGACCGGCTCAGCCATCAGCTTCGAGCCCTCCGAGGAACGGGTTCTCGGCCAGCTCCTCCCCCAAAGTGGTCGACCACTGGTGACCGGGGTGGATCGGTGTGGACGCTGGATAGAGTGAGGCAAGCCGCTGAATGGAGGTGAGAAGCGTGGCGAAATCGCCGCCCGGGAAGTCCGTACGGCCCACCGAACGGTAGAACAGAAGGTCGCCGCAGAACAGATGGCCGTCGATGTCAAAGGTAAGCGAGCCCACGGCGTGTCCGGGCGTGCTTAGCACCTTGATGGAGAGAGAGCCAACCTCGACCGTATCTCCATCCGCTACCACCTTCACCGCTTCCGCAGCAACCGCCGACATCTTCTGCCCAAAGGCCGGGCACTCTTCGATCCCTTCAAGCACCGGCGCCACTTCGGCCGCACAGTACACGGGTGCTCCCGTCGCCTCCACCAAACCCTTGACGCCTCCGATGTGATCGAAGTGTCCATGGGTGACGAGGATGGCCTCCAGGCTCAATTCTTCCTTCGCGATGTGGCGCAACAGCTGATCGGGTTCCGCCCCCGGGTCGATTGCGCACATACGACGTTGCTCATCGTAGACCAAGTAGCAGTTGGCCTGATTGATCCCTACGGGTGCACAGAGAATATTCATGACGCGAGATTCTACCAGAGGCTGAGGCCTGACTGGTCGCAAGTTATCGGTCTCCGTGAGACCTCGTACGGGAAAGGCAGCGGTCCCACCGCGTCAGTGCGGGGTCACCCGATAAGCGTCATAGACCGTGTCGATGCGGCGGATGCGCTGTAGCACTGTCTCCAGGTAGTCGATCTCCGGCACTTCGAAGACGAAACGGTCTCGGACCATGTTGTTTCGCGCCGTGGTCACCTGAGCGGCAATGATGCTGATGCCGCTCTCGCTCAAGGTGCGGGAGATGTCCTCCAGCAGATGGTCTCGATCGTAAGCCTCCACCTGCACCTCCACACGCAGGGGCGTCTTTGCCTTGCTGTCCCACTCCACGTGGGTGAAACGCTCGGGATTCTTCTCCAAAGCCTTGACGTTGGGGCAATCCCGCCGATGGACGGTGATGCCACGCCCCAGGGATATGTAACCGACCACGTCGTCGCCCGGTACCGGCCGGCAACACTGGGGAAGTCGCACGGCGACATCCTCGATGCCGTCGACCTTGATACCCAACTGGTGGGCCGAGGGCGCCCCTTTCATGTCTCCCTTGGTGACCGTCTCCGGCATGGAGAGACTTGCCGCCGCGGCCTCGCCCTCCCGGTTGACACTCTGGATGATACGCTGCACCACGTGCTGCGTGCTCAACTTGCCCGAACCGATGGCTATGAAGAAA
Organism: Actinomycetota bacterium; assembly: GCA_012729575.1. GTDB lineage: Bacteria > Actinomycetota > Thermoleophilia > RBG-16-64-13 > RBG-16-64-13 > RBG-16-64-13. The sequence goes on from JAAYCW010000041.1 coordinate 6,456, forward strand.
TCATCCCTCTTTGCGTAGTTGGACTCCTTCATAACCTCGCCCAACATGTCCGAGTTCATCAGCCGCTGGGCAGGTAGCCCCTGCTTGCGGAAGGCCTCCAAAAGAGCCTCACGTCCCAGGTGACCCGCATCCTCTCGCCGCTCTCGGTTGAACCACTGCCGGATCTTATTGCGGGCGCCCGAGCTGGCCACGAACTGCAGCCAATCGCGTGACGGGCCCTGAGCCGTCTTGGAGGTGAGGATCTCGACGATGTCCCCCGATTGGAGCTTATAGGTTAGAGGTACGATGTGCCCGTCGACCTTAGCTCCAACGCAGCGGTGGCCGACGTCGGTATGGATTGCGTAGGCGAAATCGACCGGAGTGGACCCCGCCGGCAGGCTCTTGACCTCACCCTTGGGCGTGAACACATAGACCTCATCCTTGAATAGATCTATGTGCAGAGACTCCATGAACTCGCCCGCGTCCTTCGTCTCCGACTGCCAATCCATGATCTGTCGCAGCCACTGCAGCTTCTCCATGTGGGCATCGGTGCGCTGAGTGGGGCGGCCGGTCTTGTCCTTGTACATCCAGTGAGCAGCGATGCCGTACTGGGCGGTCTCGTGCATCTCCTTGGTGCGGATCTGGATCTCGAGCGGCTTCCCCTGCGGGCCCATGACCGTTGTGTGCAGCGACTGGTACATATTGAACTTAGGCATGGCTATGTAGTCTTTGAAACGACCGGGGACCGGCTTCCACAGCGTGTGGATGATCCCCAGCGCCGCGTAGCAGTCTTTCACCGAATCGACCAAGACGCGAAGAGCGATCAGATCGAAGATCTCGTTGAATTCCTTGCCCCGGCGTACCATCTTGTCGTAGATGGAGTAGAAGTGCTTGGCCCGGCCCACGATCTCGCTCTCTATGTTGACTGCCGCGAGTTCTCGAACCAGGATAGCCCTCGCCTCCTCCATGTCTCGCTCCCGATCGGCCCGGCGCTGGGCCACCATGCGCTGTATCTCCTGATACTTGCGCGGATGTAGGGTAGCGAACGACAAGTCCTCCAACTCCCATCGGATAGACTCGATGCCCAACCGGTGGGCCAAGGGTGCGTAGACCTCGAGGGTCTCCTTCGCCTTCTGGATCTGCTTCTCTTTTCCCAGATAGCCGAGAGTGCGCATGTTGTGCAGACGGTCGGCCAATTTGATGAGGATGACCCGTATATCCTTGGCCATGGCTACGATCATCTTCCGGATGTTTTCGGCCTGCTCTTCTTCGTCCGTGCTGAACGACATCATAGACAGCTTGGTGACTCCGTCGACGAGAAGGGCTACTTCATCACCGAAACTCTCCTTGACGGCCTCTATGGGCATGCCGGTGTCTTCGACGACATCGTGGAGCAGCGCAGCCACCAAAGTGGCGACGTCGAGCCCCAACTCTGCACAGATGACCGCAGTGCCCACCGGGTGATTGATATAGGGCTCACCGCTCGCCCGCAGTTGGGCGGCGTGCTGAACGGCCGCTACTTCGAAGGCACGGCTTAGTAAATCCCGGTCGAAACCGGGGTTATACCGCTCTATCTTGCCGACCAGACCGTCCAGTAGACTACGGTGGCGCTCCACGATCTCATCGGGCGCCATGGTCGCCGCCTGCCCTCGGCGAGGGCCGGGCTGAGAGGTTTTCAGAGAGTCAGACAAAACCTCGAACACTCCTCGTAGTCCGCCTCTGCCGCGGCGTAGATCGCCACGCTGCGTGCGTCTAGTTTAGCCTCTCCAGGAGAAACCTGTTCAACACCCAACTCCTCCAAGATCGACGCGGCCCTCTCCAGATCACCCCAGGTGAGAGCCACACCGGATTCGTTCACCGCCATCTCCATAGCCCGCGAGTAGAGCTTCACCCGCGGCCGGCCGCCCTCCCGCATAGCCCGGAATAGGCACACCATCGCGAAACGAGGGTGCACGAGATACCTCAGTAGACGCCCGGTCTCCGAACGCTCCCGTTCCCCATAGCAGAGATGCACGACGGAACCCTGGCTCTCGACGCGTTGAAGAAGGCCGACGTGGCGGGGCCGGTACGGTGGATCGAGGGCGATGACATGAGCGTAGTCACCTGAGAGCGGGAACACTTCGTCTCCCACGTCCCACTCTGCGATACCGACTCGCGCCGCTGCCAGATCCATCCGCTCGTCCGGGCTGCTTCCCCTGGACACGCAACTCACCTCCCCGCCCCACAGCCTGCACATAGGAATGCGTCCCCGCAGGGCACTGAGCGCCTGGGGCAAGGAACACACCAGCAACAGAACGCGTGCATCGGAAGCCAGGACTTGGGCCACCCAACCGGAAGAATCACGGGCATCGCGCAGATCACGAACGCGTGACAGGTGGAGGGCAGCCGGGCCGACGGCCCGGCTGCCCTCCACACTCTCCGTACAAGCCGGCCCCCCCAGGCTTCCGGCACGGGCACTCTGAGCAGCGGCCGTCGTGACAGGCATACAGTCTTCCGAGAAGCTGTCCGACAGTCCCTCGCTGTCCCCCACGGGACCGATCCTTTCGATCACAAACTCCGGGCGCAGCGTACCCTGCCACTCATCCACGCGTAGCTGAGCACCCACCAACCGCGGACCGGGTTGTCCCTGCAAGATCGCAGCCATATCAGCCATTCCGAAGCCTATGCCCCGGGTCCTCACGCCATCGACCTCCACCACACAGCGGAGATGCCCGCCGTTCCGAGTGACCTCCGCCTGCTCTAAGCCGGCTCCTACCATCAGCAATCGAGGCCTTGGATTGCCCGTGCCGAACGGCCCTAGCGCGGCAAGCGCCGATGCAGTGTCGGCGCCGGCGTCCTCGCCGCGGATGATGGCATCCGCCCGGTAGACGGGCACGAAGTCACTCGGCTCGAGCATGCGGGCCGCATGAGCCTCGATCGCACAGCGGAACTGATCCAGACGATCTTCCTCTAGGGTGAGACCGACCGCCTGCCTGTGTCCTCCAAATACCGTGAGGTGTTCGGCGCAGGCGTTCAGGCCGCTCATGAGGTCGTACGCGGAGACGCTGCGTCCGGACCCCTTGGCCGTGCCGTCACGTATGCCGAGCAGGATGGCCGGGCGATGGTAACGCTCCACCAGTCGTGAGGCCACGATACCCACGACACCTTCGTGCCATCCCTCTCCGGCGACCACGAGTGCAGGTGGAAGATCGTCCAATGCCTCCACGCTCCTTACGGCATCTTCGAGTATCTGCCTCTCTACGTCTTGCCGCGCCCCGTTCAGCTCGTGGAGGTGGGCGGCGAGGACCGATGCCTCCTCCTCATTCTCGCTCAGAAGCAATCGCAGGGGTGGAGAAGGGTCAGCCAAACGGCCGGCCGCGTTCAGCCGGGGAGCAAGTCTGTAGGCCACCGTCCCCGAATCCACCTGGCCGGTGCAGCCCGCCACCGAGCACAGCATGCGTATCCCGAGCCGATGCCCTATGCTGACGAGCTTGAGTCCCTCCTTCACGTAGTAACGGTTCTCCCCCCACAGAGAAGCGAGATCGGCCACGGTACCTATGGCCACAAGATCAAGCAGCCCGCGGAGTGTCTCGGGCAGGGAGTCGGCCGTCGCCCCGCGTCTGGATATGTGCAGGGCGTGCAGCACCTTGAGGGCCAGACCCACTCCGCACAGGTCGGCGTGCGGATACGCCCCCACGGATGCATGTATTAAGGGGCAATCCGGCAACCGAGGCCCCGGAGTGTGATGATCGACGACCACGACGTCCAAGCCCAGGCCTTTGCCGTACTCCACCTCATCGGGGTAGTTCACCCCGCAATCAACCGTCACGAGGACGGCCGGTCCTCCCGCAGCGATGGTGTCCACAGCGTGTCTTGACAGCCCGTAACCCTCTTTGAAACGGCTGGGTAGATACCACTCCGCCTCTAAGCCTAGCTCGCGCAGACCCAGCAACATGACGGCGGTGGCGGTGATGCCGTCGGCGTCGTAGTCGCCGTGAACGATGAGACGGCGCCCCTCATCGATGGCCCGAGAGATGACGGTCACGGCCCTCTCCATATCGCCGAACAGGAATGGGTCCGGCAGCGCAGCGGTACAATCGAGAAAGCGACGGGCGTCCTCAACATCGGACAAACCTCTCCCCGCCAGTACCATCCCCGCCACCAAGGGAAGGTTGAGCTCCGTTGCCAGCCGCTCAGCGCTCAGCCAGGAGTAGGGGTTGACCGCCCAGGAGGTGTGTTCCGTTACAGTGGAGGTATTCATACACGACACACTATAGCGGCCCAGGTGGATGGGTTGCTGAACCCGTGGGCGCCCCTCCCGGTCCTTCGAACGTGGCCCAAGACACTTACAGGCGCCCCGAACGCAGAATGGCGTAAATGAGCCACGCCCCGAAGAAGAGCGAGCCCGCGAACCCAGGCAGCCCCCACGCGGAGAGCCCGGCCAGATGAGGGCCACCCTCCACCAAGATACCCACCGCCGTGCCGGTCCCCCCGAGCGCGATGCTGACCAGGGCCACAACCAAGCGATTGGTCAGCATGTCCAGCCGGTGGATGACATCTTCAAGGCCGGTGTGCCGGTACTTGATCTCCAGAGCGCCCGAACGGAGCTCCTCCAACAGATCATGGAGCTGCAACGGGTACTCGCTCATTATCTGAGCGTACTCGGCTGCGTAGCGTTGCAGCCGGACAGGTACCTTCCTTGGATCGGTCAGGTTACGTTTCAGCTCCCGCGAATAGCGCGAGGCTGTCTCGAACAGGTTGAGGTCCGGATATAGCTGGCTGATCACGCCCTCCAAGGTGAGCACTGCCTTGTCGAGGATCAGGAACCTGGTGGGTAGACGGAGCTGCAGTGAATACACGACCTCAAACACCTGTCGGAACAGGGATCGCATGTCAATATTCCTGAGCGAGGCGCCGAAGTAACGGGCGAATGCTTCCTCGATGGCCTGGGAGACCAGTTCGTCGGCCGCGGGGCTCCATTGCACACCCAACCGCTTCAGAGACCTCTTGATCCCGGCGATGTCCGACCGCATCACGTACAGGACCAGTCGGGTTCCCTCCTCAAGGTCATCGGCCCGCAGGGAGCCGGCCATGCCAAAATCGAGCAGACCGATCTTGCCCCGTCCCAGGTACACGATATTGGCAGGGTGAGGATCCGCATGAAAGAAGCCGTCACGCAGGATCTGTTTGAACCAGCAGGACGACATGGTCTCTGCCAGAGTCCTGCGTTCATCCAAGGGGAGGGCGGCAACCTCCGAGGTGTTCAGAGTCGGTCCCTCCAGGCGCTCGATGGTGAGCACCCGGGTCGTGCAGTAGCGCGGGTACACAACGGGTATGAGCACAGACTCATCGTCCTCGAAGTGGTCGGAGAACCGCATGGCATTGCGGGCCTCAAGCACATAGTCCAGCTCCCGGTCGATCGAGCGGGAGAACTCTCTCACCAGATCCACGGTGGAGACCGAGGGTACGATCCGTCCTTCGATGAGTTCCGCGAACTGCATCAGAAGCTCGACATCCTTCTTGACCTGCTTGGGGGCCTCCGGCCGCTGGACCTTGACCACCACCTTGCGTCCCCCAGGTAGTACGGCTCCGTGCACCTGTCCGATGGATGCGGACGCAAGAGGGTCGGGGTCGAAGCTTTCGAACGCCCGCTCCAGACTCAGTCCTATCTCGGCTTCCACCACCGGCCTGATCACGGCGAAGTCCAACGGAGCGACCCTGTCTTGGAGCTTCACCAGCTCCTGCACGATATCGGGAGGGATTATGTCGGGACGAGTACTGAGCAGTTGGCCGAATTTGACGAACGTAGGCCCCAGCTCGTCCAGCATCTCGCGGATGTGCTCACCGCGTTGGGCAGAAGGATGGTGACGCCCGCGCCTCCTGCGCGGCAAGAGGCCCACCAGATGGTGCCGCTCGAACAGGTAGCCGAAGCCATGGCGGACGGCGACTGCAGAGATCTCCCGGATACGCTCCAGGTTGCGCATCCGCGTGATCAAGCCAGGGTGTCTCATTTGGACGACCGGCAAGACCCCTCCCGTCCGGCAGCTCCGTTCGGTGGCCGGAGATCCGCCGCAGCACGCCTCATCGGCACCTGCCGCCCCTTCGTTCTAGGCCTCCGCCTCCGGCCCGCTGCTTCTGTCGGCGGCCTTCTCCAGCAACTGCACGCGCAACTCCAGTTGCCGCAGACGGAAATCAAGATCCTCCAGTTCACGTTTCGTGGAGAGCCCCATATCGCGGTAGGCCCCCTGCAGGGATGAGTCCGCTTTCTTGAGAACGGTGCGGGCCTCTTCGCGGCTGCGGGTCATGAGGCGGTCGACCACCTCGCGCCCCTCTTCGGTATTGAGCTGACCGCGGCGCACCAGGTCATCCACTAAATCCTGGAGACGATCCTTGGTGAGCGCAGCCGCTCCCAGACCCGCCAGAAAAGTCCGCTCGATTAGGTCCTTGATAGCCTGGCCGGTGATCCCGCCACTCTCGGATCCGGTCTTCTGATCTGAGTCTTCAGTCATAGCGTCCTCCTCTTATCGAGACGTACGCTTGGAGCCCGAGGCAGATGACCCTTTCTTCGAACTACTTCCTTTTGGACGCTTAGTCGAAACCCCGCTCCCCGATCGCTTGCCGGCAGAGGACTTGCTGCTCTGTTTGCCCGACGACGTCGCTTTTGGGGTCGCAGCCTTGGCCGATGAGGCAGAGGACGGATCCGAAGCAGACAGGCCTATGTCGTCAACGGTCACGCCACCGGCCGCCGCCGCCAGTACCCGCTTACGGTAGCGCGGCTCCCGCTCCTTCCACAAGACGGCAATGGGTGTCGCGACGAAGAAGGACGAGTATGTGCCGGTGATGACCCCGATCGTGAGAGCGAAGGCAAAATCCTTCAGTGTGGGTCCGCCGAAGATCAGAATGGCCAACAGAGGCAGCACGACGCAGATGGTCGTGTTAATGGAGCGGACCATGGTCTGCGCGATAGACAGGTCGGCCATTTCGGAGTACGTCTCCTTCTTCATGAAGGTGGCATTCTCCCGCATCCGATCGAATATCACGATGGTGTCGTGGACCGAATAGCCCAGGATAGTGAGGATGGCCGCGACCGTAGCCGCCGTCACCAACCGGTTGCTGGCGGCGTAGATGCCCAGAGTAAGACCGACATCGTGCACCAAGGCGACGATGGCCGGAATGGCGAACTTGAACTCGAAACGGAGCGTCAGGTACGCGATGATGGCCACCACAGCGATGGCTATGGCTATGAAGGCTCGGTTGGTGGTCTCCTTACTGAAGCTCCCTCCCACCTCTTCAACGCCGATCGATCCTTCGGCCACGCCATAGCGGTTGTTCAGTTCCGCCCTGACCTGGTCCTGTTGCTCCTGCGTCATCTCTTCGGCAGTGATCATGAACGCGTTGGTCCCACTCGATCCGCTGACCGACTGCACCACCGGTTCCTGGACACCCAGATCATCGACCAACGATCGCACGTCGTCGACACTCGCCTCCTGCTCCAGTCCGACCTGCATCCGCACCCCACCCACGAAATCGATACCCAGATCCAGCCTCACGATGAAGATCGCGATGATGGCGAAAAGGGTCACCAAACTGAGGGAGATGACGAACCACCACTTGTACCGCATGAAGGGGACGACTCTCATGACTGCCCTCCCCCATTTATCCGTAGCGTCCTAGCCCCCCGGACGTGTAGCCCGAGGAGCCTGTGATTGCGGAACGGCTTCCAGCCGCTGAGCAGGAAGAGCATAGTCCGGGTTATGAGTACCGCCGTCAAGAAGGACAGAGCCACCCCTATACCCAGAGTGAGGGCGAAGCCTTTGATGGCACCCGTCGCCGCCCAGAACAGTATGACGGCGGTGATGATGGTCGTCATGTTGCAGTCGAACACTGCTCTGAAGGCCTTGCTGAAGCCCACGCTGTACGCCGTGCCGATGGTCTTACCGGCCGCCACCTCGTCACGCATACGGGCAAAGATCAGCACGTTGGCATCGACCGCCATGCCAAAGGTCAGGATGATGCCCGCGATTCCCGGAAGAGTCATGGTCACCCCGATACCGTTGAGGATCCCCATGAACAGCACGGCATAGATGATGAGGGCGATATCGGCCACCAAACCGAGCAGCCGGTAGTAGGCGATCATGAAGACCATGATCAGTAGGAGACCGATCCCACCGGCCAGAAGCGCCTGGTTCAAGGCGGACTTGCCCAGAGTGGCGCCGACGGTGTTCTCGCTGACCGGCTTCAGCTCGACCGGCAGCGCGCCCGTCTGCAACACCAGGGCGAGGTTCTTGGTCTCGGTGGTGGTGAAGTCGCCCGTGATCTCGGCGTTACCACCGTCGATCTGCTCGAGCACCCGCGGGGCGGACTCCACGTAGTTGTCGAGGACTATGGCGAGCAGCTGGTTCTGTCCCGTTATCTGAGAGGTCTCCGCCATCCGCTTGGTCACTGCCGAGAAGAGTTCGGCCCCGTCATCATCGAACTGCATATCGACTTTGGGGTTGTTGAACTGATCGAAGGAACTTTGCGCTCCTTTCAGCATCGATCCATCCAGTGCGGGCGAGGTGCTGACGAGAAACCACTGGTCGCTGCTGTTGCCGACTTCCTGAGCCCACTCGATTATCTTCGTACCCTCGGGGAGATCCTCGGTGGACTCCACTCCCGCGGCCGCCAGAGCATCCGCCAGGCTCGAGTACGGATCCCCGAAGTCCTTCACATCATAGAACTCGAGGACGGCGGTCTTACCGATTATCTCGAGCGCTTCCTCCGGATTATCGATGCCCGGCAGCTGGACGCTGATCTTGGTGTCGCCCTGACGCTGGATCTCCGGCTCGGCAACGCCCAGTTTGTTGACCCTGTTCTGAATGATCTCCACCGCCTGGGTCATCTGGTCGTTCGTGGCGTCCTCCGCCTCCAAAATGACCGCCAAGCCACCCTGGAGATCGAGGCCGAGGTTGGTCTTAGACAGTGGGAAGGCAAAATAGGCAGCCACGCCCAACAAGATGGCCACCAACACCAGTATCCCTGCGTCACGCTGTACTCTGGACAAGGGCGCACCTTCCTACGGAACAATTCTGTAACGAGTATCCTGCAACGATTATCCCGGCCACGGAGCGACGACACCTCGGGCCGCAAGGCACGAGGATAGGTCACCACGGGGGCAGTGTCAACGAATCCGACCCGACGAACCCACCAGGCTTGCACACTCCGTCCGGATCGTCCCGGCCGGACTATATCGGACCGGGCTAAGAGTCGCTCTTCTCAGAATCCTCTTCGGCGTCGGCCACGTCGGTCGCTTCCTCGTCGAAATCCTCAGCGACTTGCCCTTCGATCTCTTCGGGCGTAGCGTCTTCGATCTCTTCGTAGACCTGCTCCTCGATCTCGGCCCGCCCACGCTTGCCGCGCGCCCCGCCGGTCGCCTCAGGAGCGACCGCACGAGCCTGGGCGTTGTCGCGGATGATCTCGGCCACGGCGCGCCGCGCGATCTTCATGTTGACGCCCTTGGCGACCTCGATGACCACGAAATTCTCCTCAACCCGCTTCACCTTGCCGTAGATTCCAGACGCCGTCACCACACTATCGCCTTTCTTGAGCGAAGCGAGCAACGCTGCATGCGCCCTGCGCTGTCTCTGCTGCGGGCGTATCGCCATGAAATAGAAGATGGCGATGAACGCGACCACGTAGATGATCAACATCCAGGATGAACTACCCAACCGAGCCTCCTTGTCGAGTGCCGCTTGTCTGCCGACGCGCGGATGCGGAGTCTTTTACACGCGAGGAGCTATGTTATCACGGAGAGCGCCTCAGCCCGCGAAATGCAGCGAAGGCGCCCGCGAGTATGGCTTCTCGAGCATCCCGCACCAGCCCGCTCAGAAACGTCAGATTGTGCTCGGTCAGCAGCATCAGCCCCAGGATCTCCTTCTGAATCACGTAGTGCCGGATGGCACCTCTGGTGAAGCCGCGGCAGGCGGTGCAGGGACAACCCTCCTCGAGGGGTCTGTCCGACAGCGCATGCTCGGCGTTGCGCAGGTTCAGCCTGCCCTCTTTCGTGAAGGCCGTACCCATGCGTGCCGTACGAGTTGGCAGAACACAATCGAATATGTCCACACCGCGGGCGATGACCTCGACGAGGCCCTCCGGGTCGCCGATCCCCATGAAGTACCGGATCCTATCGTCGGGTAGGAGGGCAGTCGTCGACTCGGTGGTGTCGAGCATGGCCTGCCGATCCTCCCCCACGGTGAGACCCCCAACGGCGTATCCAGGGAAACCGATGTCCATGAGCCCGGCTACGCTCTCGCTCCTCAGCCGCTCCACCACGCCGCCCTGGATTATCCCAAGCAGCATCTGAGGCCCGTCTGTGCCGAGCCCCTGCCTATTCTGGTGCGCTGTCTTACAGCGCGCGGCCCAGAGTGTGGTCCGCCTCACCGCCTCGGTCACCTCGGCCTCGGTCGCGTCACCCGGCGGACACTGGTCGAAACACATCACCAGATCGGCTCCGAGCGCGGCCTGCTCGGCCATCGCCCGTTCGGGGGTGAAGACATGTCTGGAGCCATCATAGATGGACCGGAAGTCAACTCCATCATCGTCGATGCCCGCCGTATCCCGAAGACTGAATACCTGATATCCACCGCTGTCCGTCAAGATGGGCCCGTCCCAGTTCATGAAGCGGTGGAGTCCGCCGAGCTGCCGCACCACTTCGCTGCCGGGTCTGAGGGCCAGGTGATACGTGTTGGCCAGGATGATCTGGGCGCGGGTGGCCCTCAGCTGCTCAGGTAAGATGGCCTTGACCGTCCCTTTGGTCCCTACAGGCATGAAACACGGGGTCTGCACCGTTCCCCGGGGCGTCTCAAGAAGGCCTGCCCGCGCTCTCCCGTCTTGTGCCTGCACGGTGAACGGGAAATCCGGTATCCCGTCAACAGTCCGCATCGCCTCCCCTTATCTAGGCTCGATTAGTCAGCTCTCCTCGGGAACGGTCCCACGAACAGCCGCGCCATCGGGCGCCGGCCCGGTCGCAGCAGACTGGTCCGGCCTCTCGATCAGCATGGCATCTCCGAAGCTGAAGAACCGGTACCGGAGTCGTATCGCCTCCTGGTACGCACAGCGTAGCCGTTTCGCGCCGGCAAAAGCAGTGGTCAACACGAGTACGGTACTCCGAGGAAGGTGGAAGTTGGTGAGAAGCGCGTCGACGGCCTGGAAGTGATGGCCCGGAGTGATGTAGATGTCGGTGGATCCGCCGACCGTGCTCTGGGTGGCACTCCCTTCGAGAGCACCCGTCCTCGCCAGTGTCTCCAGGACCCGGGCGACCGTCGTCCCCACGGCCACCAGCCTCCGGCCCGCGCGCTTGGTCTCCACGATCCTGGCCAGAGCTCCGGCCTGCACGCTGTACGTCTCGCGGTGAATCCGGTGGTCTTCCACCACTTCCTCACGGATGGGGAGAAAGGTATCCAGTCCGACGTGAAGCGTCACCCGGACAGAGTCGACTCCCTCTTCCTGGAGACGCTCCAAGAGCGGAAGAGTGAAATGAAGCCCCGCCGTCGGGGCGGCCGCCGACCCGGGTACCGCCGCATAGACCGTCTGGTAGCTGTCCGGCCGGTCCGGATATGTCCTTATGTAGGGAGGCAAAGGCATCTTGCCGTGCGCCTCCATGATGGTGACCAAGGACCGGCCCGGAGGCCCCACCACCATCCAGCGGCCTTCCCCCAGGCTCGATCGCAGTGTGATCTCCTCCCCACCATCGAGAATCAGCTGTTGTTCTGGACGTAGCCGGTGCGAGGGCCGGGCCAAAGCCTCCCAGACTTCCGCAGGGGACCTTCCTGCCTGGAGCGCGGTATCGCCACCCACCTCCAGAGGCCTCAGGAAGAGGACCTCGACCTCCCCCCCGGTGGTCTTGTGCGCGTGCAGCCGTGCAGGCAGGACCCTGGAGTCGTTGAAGACCAGCATGTCCCCGGGTAGGAGAATATCCGGCAGCTCGGAGAAGACCCGGTGGTCCAGGCGGCCACTCGGCTGCAGATGCAGCAGGCGGCACGAGTCGCGCGGCTCGGCCGGGTGCTGTGCGATCAGCTCCTCGGGGAAGTCGAAATCAAGCTCTTCCAGGCGCACGGTGGTCAGTATGCTCGATCAGCGTGGATACGCACCGCGTCCGTGACCCTTGCACCTGGGATCATCGGCGGGAGAACAGATAGAGGATGAGGGAACCCACCACACTCACCACGACCATGAGGCCGATAGGGATGTAAACGGTGACGTTCTTGCCCCGATACACGAAATCCCCCGGTAGACGCGTCCAGCCCAGTTTCGCCGCCAGGTAGAGAAGGCCGCCAAGCACCAGTAACCCCACTCCGATTCCGAGAACAAGCTTAGCCACACCCTCAAGACCCACGGTACCGCTCCCACTCGGATACCAGGCAACCACAATACTTCTGCCGGTACAGGCCCCACTCCCTGCTCAGACGCCGGGACTCGGGGTAGAGCGGACGCAGATCTTCGTAGACGAACTCCACCCCATGCCGCTCCGCCGCCAGGGCCCCCTGGGCCTGAATGGCCTCGTGGTCCTGCCAAGGGCTGATGGAGAGAGTGGTGGAGAAGGCATCGCACCCTTGGGAGACGGCTTCCTGAGCGGTCCGCTCCAGGCGGTGTCCGATGCATCTGCTGCAGCGAGATTCCTCAGTTCCCGTGACCAGCGCGAACCAGCCGGCGGGGTCGTAGCTCTCGTCCACGACAGACTTGACGTCCGTGATCTCGCACACTTCCTCGGTCCCGGTGAGCCTCCGCCGGTACTCCAGCAGCGGGTGGACGTTCGGGTTGAACCAGAAGCCCACGACCTCCACTTCCTTCTCCTGCCAATGCGGGATGGTCGCACCGGCACAAGGTCCGCAGCATATGTGGAGGAGTAGCTTCATCCCGGTCTCGTCTTCTCCCAGCCTCTCAGTTGAACAACGTGTCCGGCGGTGCCGGCTGGACCCCGACCGGCGCCTGGACACCGCAGTGCTCGTATCCCAGCCGCGTGAGCACCCGGCCTCTGGGCGTCCGCATCAGAAACCCACGTTGCAGTAAGAACGGCTCGTATACATCCTCGATGGTATCGGCCTCCTCACCGATGGCCACGGCCAAGGTCGACAGGCCCACAGGCCCGCCGTCGAACTTGTGCAAGATGAGATTCAGGATCTCGCGGTCCACCCGGTCCAGTCCTTCGTCGTCCACCTCGAAGAGCCGGAGAGCCTCCAAGGCTATCGTCCCCGTGATCCGCCCCTCGTGACGCACCTGGGCGTAGTCGCGCACTCTCTTGAGCAGGCGGTTGGCGATTCGCGGAGTGCCCCGGGAACGGAGGGCCAGGGCCTGTGCGCCCTCTTCGTCGATGACGACGGCCAGGATCTCAGCCGAGCGCACCACGATCCGGCCCAGATCCTCCATCGAGTAGTAGTCGAGCCGGTGGGAGAAGCCGAAGCGGTCCCGCAGCGGGGTGGTGATCAGCCCGCTCCGCGTTGTTGCTCCTATCAGAGTGAAGTGCGGCAACTCCAGACGGATGGTGCGGGCGCTGGGACCCTGTCCGATGACGATGTCGATCTCAAAATCTTCCATCGCCGGATAAAGGATCTCTTCGATGGAGCGGTTGAGCCGGTGGATCTCGTCTATGAAGAGGACGTCCCCCTGCTGCAGATGGGTGAGGATGGCGGCCATGTCGCCCTTGCGCTCCAGCGCCGGCCCCGACGTGGTGACGATGTTCACGCCCATCTCCTGAGCGATGATGTTCGCAAGAGTGGTCTTCCCCAAGCCAGGCGGACCGGCCAACAGCACATGGTCGAGAGGCTCTCCCCGCGATATGGCCGCCTCGATGAAAATCTCCAGCTGTTCGCGCAACACCGGCTGTCCGACGAACGCGGTCAGAGAGCGAGGACGTAGAGTGCGCTCCAGTTCCTGCTCGAGAGGAATCTCCTCTGGATGGGCCAAACGTTCTTCGTCGTCCACTCTGTCCATCTCCTACATGAACCGCCGGGCGCTCAAGCGCGCCGCGCCAACGCGTCTCGGATCAGGTCTTCCACCGGCCGCTCCGGGTCCAACGACGCCAGCAGCTTCTCCGCCTCCGCTGTGCTGTAGCCCAACTCGACCAGGGCAGCCCGGGCCAAAGACAACGTCCCATCCTCGCCCGCCGCGCCTCTCGTCGCCGGAATAACCTCGCCGAGACCGAGTTCCCCCACCTTCTCCCGTAGCTCCAGGATCAGTCTCTCGGCGGTCTTCTTGCCTATACCCGGTACCGAGGAGAAAAGAGCCACGTCGCCCACGGCCAGCGCCCTCTTCAGATCCGCCGGCCTGCGGCACGACAACGCGGCCAGGGCCAGCCTGGGTCCGATCTTGCTGACCCTCAAGAACAGGCGAAACAGCTCCCGTTCCTCTTCAGTGGAGAAGCCGAAAAGCTGCAGCACGTCTTCGCGCACGTGCAGGTGCACGAAGACGCAGACGGGCTGGCCGACGGCCGGCATGTCTCCAAGGGTGACGGCCGACACCTCCAGCAGGAACCCGACGCCCCCCACATCGATGACCACGCCTTCAGCCGTCTTGGCCGCTACATGACCTGTAAGGCGCTCTATCATCTGTCTCTCCGTAAGGCCCGGGTCTTCGCCTCACTGCGGGCGATCCGTTCCCGTACACCCGCGGTGTTCGCGTGGCAGATGGCGACGCCCAGAGCGTCCGCTGCGTGGTCGGGACGAGGTGTTTCGGATAGACCGAGCAATACCCTCACCATCTCCATGACCTGGTTCTTGTCGGCCTTGCCATACCCAACCACTGCCCGCTTGATCTGCTGCGGCGTGTATTCAAACACATCGCAACCGATCTGCGCACATGCCAACAACGTCACACCTCGCGCGTGCCCCACCGCGAGAGCGGTCCTCACGTTCACATTGAAGAACAGGGACTCGATCGCCGTTGCCGTCGGCCGGTACTTGGCCAGGATCTCACCCACTTCGGAGTGTATGTGCTCCAGCCGCTGTTCGAGAGGCAGATCGGGGGGTGTCTCCACCACTCCATATTCCACAGCCTGAAGCCGGTTGCCCGACACGGAGATCACCCCAAAGCCGGTAGAGGCCGTCCCCGGGTCGAATCCGAGTATCACCCGGTCAGCCACCTCCGTCACGTGATGGAGGCCACCGTCAGCCTGCGATGGCTTCCATGACATCATCAGAGATGTCGAAGTTCGCATAAACCTCTTGGACGTCGTCATTCTCCTCCAGCGCGTCCAGAAGCCGCAGGGTCTTCTTGGCATCACCCTCATCGAGCGCGACCGTGTTCTTGGGGATCATGGTGAGTTCCGCGGAACTGTACTTGATGCCCGCCTCTTCGAGACTCTTCCGGACCTGCATGAAGTCGGCTACATCGCATCGGATCTCGAAGGTATCGCCCTCAGAGAGTACGTCCTCCGCCCCTGCATCGATGGCCGCCATCATCACCTCGTCCTCGTCCGCATCCGCTGCGTCGACGAAGATGACCCCCTTGCGCTCGAACATCCAGCTGACCGATCCGTCCGTGCCCAGCTTGCCGCCCACGCGGTCGAAGATGTAGCGGACATCGGCCGCGGTACGGTTCTTGTTATCGGTGAGGGCCGTCACATAGACCGCCACTCCATTCGGACCATAACCTTCGTAGGTCAGATGATAGAAGGTCTCCGCATCCGAGCCCTCGCCGGTGCCCTTCTTGATGGCTCGATCGATGTTGTCATGAGGCATGTTGGCGTCCTTGGCCTTCACGATGGCCTGAGCCAAGGCGGCGTTGTGGTCAGGATCTCCCCCGCCTTCGCGAGCGGCGACGGTGATGGCGCGGGCAAGCTTTCCAAAGAGATTGCCCCGCTTGGCGTCGACCAACGCCTTCTTATGCTTGATACCCGCCCACTTTGAATGCCCCGACATCTCTGAACCTCCGCTCGAGCACCGGCCCGGTCTTTGTCTTCCTCGCGCGACTCAGAGTTTAGCCGAGCCCCCGGACGCCTTCAACGCGCCGCCCGGACCCTCGGTGTCAACGCAACCACCCGGACTCAGCCGCTTTGTCACGTACCGCTCTCACCCGCGAGTCGTACAGATCGCGCTCCCGGCTGTAGATGGCGGCCGCCAAGGCGCTCACGAGGCTGATAGGGCCCACCAACGAATGGGCGAAAAAGGTGGAATCGATATCCGCGTATAGGGTGATGCCGCCCCTACCCGCCAGTTCTGAGAGCGAGTTGTCGGTGACGACGATGACCTCCGCTCCCTGCTCGGCCGCCTTCTCCGCAAAGGAGACGGTGACGGAATGAGCCCGGCGAAAACCGATAGCCAGGAGTACGCCTCCGGCACCAAGACGGGTGAGCCGGGCAACGTTGGACTCATTGCTGTCGGTGACGGCAAGACACGGTATACCCAGCAGTTCCAGGACATATGATGCGTGTAACGCCACTATGGAGGCCTCGTGCAGACCGACCGCCAGCACCTGCGAAGCCGCAGCCAGAGAGGTCACCGCTCGGTTGAACCGCTCCAGCGTGTTCTTGCTGATGGTCTCCTCCAAGCTCAGACTGTCGGTCCGGAGCGACCGGGTCAGCACATCTTCCTCTATGGAAAACCCAAGCTGGTCCTCGTGGACCACGGGCCGGGCCGTCGCGCCCAGCCGATATTCGTCCCTAGCAGCCTTCTGCAACTCCGGATAGCCGGCGAAGCCCAGAGACTGAGCGAAGCGCACCACCGTGGAACTGGAGGTGTTGCCCTTCTGACCCAGCTCTTCCGCGCTGAGGTACCCCACCTCTTCCAGATGGTCGATGATGTACCGGGCGATTGCCTTCTGGGATCGAGAGAACCCATCGAAGCCCTCGCGCAGCAGATCACTCACTCGCCGTGGCCTGGCGTCGTCCAACTCTCCTCCGGCAACTGTGCAGGTTGCATCTCCTAAATAATACAACAATCATTGCACTCATCCTGCCGTCCTCATCGACCGCGTTGCAGTCTCGCTTGAGTTTTTGAGGAGAGGACCCTCTCACATAAGACGTCCGGCGGCTCCGAAGAGCCGCCGGACGGCAATCACATGGTTTGGTTCACAAGGGTGGACCGGCTCAGTCCTCCACCTTCTCGAACTCCTCCACACCCACACCGCAGTCCGGGCAGACCCAGTCGTCGGGCAGGTCTTCGAAGGCAGTCCCGGGTGGGATATCCTGAGTCGGATCGCCCACGGCGGGGTCGTAGACGTAGTCGCACACGAGGCACACCCATTTCTCCATGTTAAGACTCTCCTGCTTTACGGGCTTTGGCGTCCGCGATGATCTTCTCCGTCAGATGCGACGGCACTTCCTCGTAATGGTCGAACTCCAAGGTGAACGAACCACGTCCTGCCGTCATGGACCGCAGTTGGGGCGCGTAGGTGAGCATCTCGGCCAGAGGCACCTGGGCTCTTATGACATGCATCTCCCCCATGCTTTCGCTGCCCTGCGGGCGGCCCCGTCTGCTGGACAGATCGCCCATAATGTCGCCCATGTTCTCCTCTGGAGCGATGACCTCGACGTTCATCACCGGCTCCAGCAGAACCGGAACGGCCTCGGTCATCGCTTTGTTCCATGCCAGCGACCCCGCCAGCTTGAAGGCCAGCTCGGATGAGTCGACCGTGTGGTAGGAACCGTCGTAGAGCTTGACCTTGATGTCCACCACCGGATATCCGGCCACCACCCCGTGCTCCATGGCCTCCACGATGCCCTTCTCTACGGCCGGTATGAAGTTGCGCGGGATGGAGCCCCCGAAGATGGCGTCCTCGAACTCGTAGCCCTCACCCCGGGGCTTCGGCTCCACCTCGATCCAACAATCGCCGAACTGACCGCGTCCGCCGGTCTGCTTCTTGTGGCGACCCTGAGCGTTGGCCTTCTTGCGGATGGTCTCGCGGTACGGAACCTGCGGGGGATGCAGATCCACCTCCACTCCGAAGCGACGCTTCAGCTTGTCGAGGATGACCTCCACGTGCACCTGGCTGGTGCCCGAGATCAGCATCTCTTTGGTCTGCGGATCGAAGCGCAGTTCCATAGCCGGATCTTCCTCGGCGAGCCGTTTGAGCCCGTTGCTCACCTTCTCCTCGTCGCCCCGGGTCTTCGGAGTGATGGCGAAGGAGATGGCCGCAGGTGGAAACTCGAACCGAGGGAGACGTACCGGATGGGAAGGGTCGGACAGGGTATCGCCCGTGCCCGCGTCCTTCAACTTGGCCAAGGCCACGATGTCTCCGGCACCCGCCTCGTCTATGCCCTTGGTATCCTTGCCCTGCATCAGAAGTATGTTGCCCGTCCGCTCCTTCTCCCCCGTGCGGATGTTGAGAAGCTGCGTATCGGTGGCGATCCTGCCGGAGAAGATACGGGCCAGGTTGACCCGGCCCGAGAACTGGTCGTAGATGGTCTTGAACACGAAGAGGGTGGCGGGCGCGTCGGCGTCCGTGGCCAGCTTCACTTCTTCGGTCCCGCTGGTCCCCTCGAGGGCGGTCCGCTCGCCCCGGTCGAGGGGCGAGGGGCTCGTCAAGAGCAGGTCGAGCAACCGGTCTGTGCCGATGTTCTTCGTGGCGCAGACGGGGATCACCGGCGTGACCTCTCCCGCCGCCAGAGCGGCCTTCAGCGCCGCGGTGATCTCATCCTCGCTGAGTTCCTCTCCCTCCAGGTACCTCTCGAGAAGGGCATCATCAGATTCGGCCACCCGATCGACCAGAGCCTCACGGGCCGCGCTCACCGCATCGGCCATGTCGTCCGGAATGGGGGCCTCCGTCCCTTTGTCGGCCCCGCCCGAGTACGTATACGCTTTCATGCCGACCAGGTCCACTATGCCCTTGAATTCGGCTTCTTCGCCCACCGGTAGGGCTACGGCCACCGCTTCGTCTCCGAAACGTTCCTTGAGAGCGTCGAGCGCCTCTCCGAAGTAGGCGCGCTCCCGATCCATCATGTCGACGGCCGCTACCCGGGAGACACCCAACTCCCGAGCTCGTTTCCACAGCCTTTCAGTCTGGACTTCGACCTTAGCGACGGCATTGACGACTACCAACACGCTCTCCACCACCGGGAGCGTTCCCAGCGCCTCCGTGATGAACGACGCTTCCCCCGGAGTGTCCACCAGGTTGATCTTGTGGCCTGCCCAATCCAGGTGCGCGAGACCCGCGGAGATGGTCATCTGGCGCTTGATCTCGTCTTCCTCATGATCCATGGTGGTGGTGCCATCCATGACCGAGCCAAGACGGTTCTTCGCACCCGCGGTGAAGAGCAACGCCTCCACCACCGACGTCTTCCCTGCTCCACGGTGGCCCACCACCGCAACGTTTCTGATCTTGGCCGGGTCAACCAACGCCATAGCTCCTCCTCACCTCAGCCTTGCTCCGTCGCGGCCCTGCTGCCGGGGCCGCACGGCTCTACCAATAAGAAACGCTGCCCGGCAGGCAGCGTCCTTCAATACCGAACACCCTTGTCAACACGCTCAATGCCGGACTTTTCACAATCCCTCTTGAGACCCATAGACCGCAGACTCCCCAAGAAGACTCAGCTACCCAGCTTGAGCTGGTAGCGCCGGTCTTTCCTCACCCAACTCACCGCCCCGATGCAGGCCGGCAAGATCTCCAGTGCCCCATCCCTGGCCTCGACCCGGATGATCTCCTGGTCGCGATAGTAAACCTTAGCGTCGCCGGCTACGGTCTGGACGGTGGTGGTGCGCAGGTTCTCATCAGTGGCCTGGATAGGCGAGGTCAGACTGACCAGCACCTCTCCCTCTTGTACGACGATCTGCACTATTCCTCAACCTCGAGGACCTGACGACCCTTATACATGCCGCAATTGGGGCACACCCGATGCGGGATCTTGGGACTGTGGCAATACGGGCATTCCACCACGCTGGGTGCACTCCCTGCGTGGGTGGAGCGGCGCGCATCTCTCCGTGCCCGCGAAGTCTTTCTTTTGGGAACCGCCATTATCTGCCTCTCTATCAAGCGATGGGGGAAATCGAGAGTTTTTACCCCATCGGCCGGCATATTTCAAGTTCCGGCATCGTAAGTGGGGCCTGCGCCATCCACCGTACACCAATAATCGTCCACCGGCTACCTGGAGTCGTCGTCGACCCCTTCGGATCCCCCACCCGGCTGTTCAGACTCGTCGGTCAGGCGCAGATCCTTGAGAATCCCCCATCGTTCATCCGATCCCGCAGGCAGGCATCCACACGGGCCCTCATTCAGATCCTTGCCACACTGCGGGCACAATCCCAGGCAGTCCGCTGAGCAGACTATCTGTGACGGCAGCGACAGCACCACCGCCTCCCTGGCTATGCCGGCCACATCGACCACCAGGCCTTCTATGAAGGCACTGAGCTCGGACTCCTCCCAGCCATCCTTGGCCGTGGGAGCGAACTCCTGCTGTTCGGCGTGCAAATCGAGGACCGTCTCCTTGAGACAGCGCGCGCAGGGTCCGTATACTCTCGCGTGAGCCCCCGCCTTGACCAGGAAACCACCGGCTACGCGTTCTACCTTGACCGTTACCCCCTCAGGCAGCAGCACCTCGTAGCGCACCCCGCCCAGAACGATGGGAACAAGGTCGATTGCATACGAACGCTCGTAGCGCTCCCCGGTGCGCAAGGCAAGATGGGCAAGGTCCAGAAACACGGTTGCCGGAGACTAGAAGACTTAAACTACTGAGCCGGAGATTTCAGGACTCTTCGCCCGGCTTGCCGGACTGCAGGCGTTCGCGGCCCCGTTGAACGGCCGCCAGGAACTTGTCCAAATTGGTCTCCAGAGTCTTCAGGATCTCATCGGCATAGTCTTCAGCCCCGAGCCTGATCTCCCGCTCGCGCGCCTCGGCCTCCCGGACGATCTCCTCCGCCTGCCGCTGAGCGCGCTTCACGACCTCCTGCTCGCTGGCCAGCCGCTGCGCCTCCTCGCGGCCTTCGGAAAGGACGCGGTCGGCCTCTTCTTTGGCCTCCTGAAGCATCTCCTGCCGTTCTTTGACGATCCAGCGAGCCTGCTTGATCTCCTCCGGGATCGTGGCCCTCATCTGATCGAGCAGGTCGTAAATCTCGTCCCGATCGATCATCACTTTGTCGGTCATGGGGAAGGTGCTTGCGCCGTGCACAAGGTCATCAAGCTTGTCGATCAGAACGAGAACATCCATCGTCAGTCCTCCGCGGATCCGTACATTTCGGCAAAACGACGTGCGACCACTTCAGGCACAAGGTCACTCACACAGCCGCCGAACTTGGCTATCTCCTTC
Organism: Actinomycetota bacterium; assembly: GCA_012729575.1. Taxonomy (GTDB): domain Bacteria; phylum Actinomycetota; class Thermoleophilia; order RBG-16-64-13; family RBG-16-64-13; genus RBG-16-64-13. The sequence goes on from JAAYCW010000041.1 coordinate 27,625, forward strand.
ACGCCGCTCGAACTCAAGAACGAGTATTCGGGCGACGCCATAAGGTACATCGTCTCCAGGTTAGGGTCCAACTTTCGGTTGAGTTGCGCCATCTGGAACTCGTACTCGAAGTCTGTCAGGGCTCGAAGACCTTTGACAAGGACGCTCGCCCCCACCTGGCGCGCCAACTCCACCACCAGCGCGCGCATGATGGTGACCCTAACATTCGGCAGGTGCTCAGTCGACTCCTCCAAGAACGAAACGCGCTCATCGACCCCGAACAACACCGTCTTGCGGAACGAGTCGTCGACGACCGCCACCACCACCTCGTCGAATATCGAACTGCACCGAGTTATCACATCGACGTGACCGACCGTGACCGGGTCGTAGGTGCCTGGGCAGAGCGCGATCTTCAACGGTCACCCCTCCTCATCCTGACCATGACCACCCTGGTGTCTCCGTATATCCTGTCGAACACCGGCTCCCCACCGAAGCCGACCCGCGCAGCCCGGTCCCCTTCGATCACTGTCAACCCTTCGACCGACAGCAATGAAGACAGCAACGGCGTTACCACTGCTTCCGCTTCCGCCAGCATTCTATAGGGAGGGTCTATAAAGAGCAAATCAAAGCCCGATCCGGCTGAGATCAGATTTGTCAAAGCCTGCTGGTACCCCGTGTTGATGACCCGGCTCTCTGCGATGAACCCGAGCGAAGCCACGTTCTCGCTCAGAATCTTCGCGACCACCGGGTCCTCCTCCACGAAGACACACTCCCGCGCGCCTCGAGAGAGGGCCTCCAGTCCCATGGCTCCCGTGCCGGCGAACAGGTCCAACGCCCGCAGACCGGTCACCGAGCCCAGGGCGTTGAAAACAGCTTCCCGCACTTTTTCGGCCGTGGGTCGGGTACCGCGGCCCTTCGGCACCCTGATCAACCGTCCTCTCCTGCTGCCTGCTACGATGCGGATCCTGCCCGGCGTTCTCGCGCTCATACCCGCTCCATCAACTCCATCTTCCGTCCGAAGCGCGCCTCAGCCGCTTCCGTGAGCAAACGCATAGTGGCGGCAGCCTGCCCACTGTCCGCCAGTGCCAGCAGCTCCGTCGCCTCCGCTCGAGCCTCTTCCAGAAGCCCACGGTCCCGGATGAGAGAGGCCACCTCCAGATCGCCCATGCCCGACTGCCGCTCACCGAAGAGCTGCCCCTCGCCCCTGCCCAAGAGGTCGGCCTCGGCGAGCTCGAATCCGTCGTTAGTCCGGGCGAACAGGGCCAGCCGTTCCAGGACCGTCTCGTCCTCTCCTTCCGTGAGTAGAAAACAGTAGGAGTCTTCGACTCCCCGTCCCACCCTGCCTCGCAGCTGATGGAGTTGGGACAAGCCGAAACGTCTGGCCCCCATGATGACCATCACCGTGGCATTGGCCACATCCACCCCCACCTCGATCACCGAGGTGCTCACCAGAACGTCGACCTCCCCGACCGTATAGGCCGCCATAGCCGCCACCTTCTCGGCCGGTGGGAGCTGCCCGTGCAGGAGTCTCACCCGGAACCCGGCCAACTCTCCGGCACTCAATTCCTCGAAGGTACGTCGCGCCGACGCGCTCTGCAGGGTCTCGCTCTCCTCGATGAGCGGGCATACCACGTAGGCCTGCCTCCCCCGAGCCAGCTGGGCACGCACGAACTCCCACATCCGGGCCTCGGAGTCGGCGAACACGATTCTGGTACGGACCGGCCGCCTGCCCGCAGGCATCTCGTCCAGCACGCTCACATCAAGGTCGCCATAAAGCGTCAGGCTGAGGGTTCGGGGGATGGGCGTGGCCGACATGTGCAGGGTATGGGGCCACAGCCCTTCGCCGTCCTCCACGGCCAGGATGGCGTCTCTCTGCCTGACACCGAAGCGGTGTTGCTCATCGACTACCGCCACACGCAGGTCCCGGAACCTCACTTCTTCTTGGATGAGGGCATGAGTGCCGACGACCACGTCCACGCCACCCGACTGCAGAGCCGCCCTCACCCTGCGCCGTTCAGCCGCGGTCAGACTCCCCTTCAGCAGCGCCACGCGCACGCCGAGGGGCTCCAGTTGGGCGGCCAGGCCCATATAGTGCTGATCGGCAAGGACCTCCGTCGGAGCCATCAGAGCCCCCTGCGCGCCCTGTTCGACCGCCCGGAGCAGACAGTAGGCCGCCACCATGGTCTTGCCTGAGCCTACGTCGCCGTGCAACAGACGACGCATGGGGAAGCTCTGCACCAGATCCGACTCGATCTCGGCTATTACCCGCGTTTGGGCGGCAGTGGGCCTGTAAGGGAGGGTGGCCAAGAAGTCCTCAGTCAACCGGCCCGCCGCAACAAGACCCCGGGCCCGGCGTCCCTCTCTTTGGGCCTGCCTCTCCTTGAGCACCGCCACCTGCAGGAGGAGCAACTCTTCGAAGGCCAGCCGCTCCCGAGCTCGCTGCGCCTCTCTCAGGCTGGTGGGGAAGTGACAGGACAGCACCGCCTCGCTCTTCGCCGGATACCGTCTGCGAGCCCTGAGCCGCGCGGGGAGTGGGTCGACGAGGTGTCGAGCTTCGGGAGCAGCATGATGGAGAACCGTTCTGATGGTCCGCACGCTCAAGTCCGCGGTGCTGGGATAAACGGGGATCAGCCCCAGCACGTGATGGCTCTCTCCCACATCACCCAGGATCTCATGACGCTTCACCAGAAACGTCGATGCGCCCCGCTGGCGCACCAGCGCACCTTTCAGCAATACCTCCGGATGCTCGCGGAAAGGGGCCTCCAGATAGGCCTGGTTATACCAGACGGCGAGTACACTCCCGGTGTCGTCACAGACCAGCGCCTCGAGCACCTTCACCCGGCGACGCGCCGTCTCCCGGACGGCGCAATCGACCACGCGCACCCGTAGAGTGACCTCCTCACCGGTGCACAGGCTCCCCACTTCCGCGATCCGCGACGGAGGTTCATGCCGGAAGGGCAGGTGAAGAAGGAGCCGGCCCACCGTCTCGATGCCCAGTCCCCGCAGTCTGCGTTCCGTGGTCTTACCTATCCCCCGTACTACCCCAACCGGTCGGTCGAGACGGGCCGGATCCAGACCCACCTTCGATGTGAGGGCACTCACCGGGCATCCTCCGTCAAGAACGCTCCGGGAACCGAAGGGGTAGTACAAACCGCCGGAAGCGGTGGCGCTCATTCCTGGATGCAGCAGACGGAGACCGCTCCCGGTCCCACGTAGGTCCCGATGACCGACCCGACGATGCTTGTTAACCTGATCTTGACGTCCCGGTCGTCTATACCCTCGATCAGATCACGCAACTGGCCGAGCACCGGCTCGTTCAACCCATGAGACAGGCTGGCGTACACGGTGGACCCCGGTTCGGTGTGATCCAATACGCCGTCGCGCATAGCCTCCAGCGCCTGCCGCAGCCCCCGCACTTTCTTATAGACGTCTATGACGCCCTCGTCGATGATGAGCACCGGCTTTATGTTGAGCAGTCCGCCCACCAGATGCGCCGCCCGCCCGATACGGCCGCCCTTGTAGAGTTGATCGAGCGTGGTGGGCAGGAAGAAGAAGATCTTCTCCTTTACAAAACGCTCGACATAAGCGTCAAGCTCGGCCTCGGTGGTACCCCGGTCTATGCGTTCGATGATGCGGTCCACCAGTAGAGCTATGCCTCCCGTGGCCAGTTGGGAGTCGACGAGCTTGACCCCGTCCACCTGCGCGCGGGCCACCTCGGCACTGGCGTAAGTACCACTGAACTGCCCGCTCAGGTGGACCGAGTAGACACGTTGGTACGTCTTCAAGAGTCTCTTGTACTCATCGAGGAACGCTCCGGCCGACGGCTGAGAGGTACGTGGGAGCTCGGATGCCGCGGCCAACTTCTCGTAGAACTCGGCCGGTTTGAGCTCTACCCAGTCCAGGTAGGCTTCGTCACCGAAGTACGTCGTCAGCGGGATGACGCTTATGTTGGGGTCGGCCGCCAGGTAATCCGGCAGATCGGCGGTCGAATCCACCAGAACCGCCGTTGTCTCTCGATTGACGATCATCTGCTGATCCCCTCCTTGCCTGGTCTACGATACGGACACACCCCGCCTATTCTGCCGCAAGCAACAAGGGATAGTAGGGCTGGCCTCCCTGATGTATATCGATCTCCACCAGCGGATAACGCTCGCGGGCCTCCTCGATCAACCGCTCAGCTTCCTCGGCGTCGTCCTCGTCGCCTAGGAGTACGGTCAGCGTCTCCCGGCCTTGCTGCAGCAGCCGGTCGAGCACATCGGTGACCACCTCGCGCATGACGGGTGAGGCAACGACCACGTGGTCGTCTATGAGGCCGATGCAGTCGCCTGCTCGGATCTGCACGCCGTCCACCAGAGAATCCCGCACAGCCCGGGTGACCTCTCCCGCCAGGACGTTGGCCACCGCAGCCGCCATCTCTTCAGCGTTCTTTTCACCGGGGTTGCGTCTCTCGTAGGCCACGGCCGCGCTCAGACCGGCCTGTATGGATGTAGTCGGGACCACATACACCTGTCGATCCGTCAATCCGACCGTCTGCTCGGCCGTCATGATCACGTTCTTGTTGTTGGGAAGGATCACCACTGCCGGGCTCGTCGCCTTATCCACCGCCCGCATCAGATCCTCGGCGGACGGGTTCATAGACTGCCCGCCATCGACGATGAGTTCCACCCCGAGACTCCGAAAGAGAGCCTTATTCCCCTCCCCAGCCACCACTGCCACCACCTGGGTGAGCCCCGTGTCGGCCGCCCGCTCGGCCTGCGCCATCCTCTCAGCGCGGGCCGCCGTCTGTTCCACCATGTTGTCGATCTCTATCTCGGTGAGCACACCAAGCTTTCCGGCCAGAGCGAGGACAGGCCCAGGGTCGTTCGTGTGCACGTGGACCTTGACACGGCTGTTGTCCCCCACTACCAGAAGGCTCCCCCCGAGCGGCATCAACTCTTCCTCGAGGGCGGTTGCGTCTAATTCTGGGCCGCTAAGAAGGAAGCTGGTGCAGTACATGTACTCGGCGTCTTCCTCAAGGCCCTCCTCTTGATACGCGGGACCGGCCGCCGCACGCGGCGCCGTGAGATGTGTAGCGATGGGCGTCTCCCAATCGGCCCGGCCGTTGGCGGCCCCCTCGATCAGCACCACCAAGCCGTACCCACCCGCGTCTACCACTCCCGCGTCGGCCAGGACCCGAAGGAGAGACGGCGTCTTCTCGACGCTCTTCCACCCGGCCTCTATTACCTGATCGATGAACGACTTCCGCCCCGTGGACCCCGGTATGTCGGCCGCCTCTTCAGCCATGTCCCGAAGTACCGTGAGCATAGTCCCCTCAACAGGCTTCCGGACTGCTCTATAGGCGGCCTCGGTAGCCGCGTGGAACGCCTTGATGAGTGTCTCGGTGCCAACGGACTGCGCCTCGCCGAAAACCTCCATGGCTCCCCGGACTATCTGAGAGAGGATTACACCGCTGTTGCCGCGCGCGCCCATCAGGGCAGCCTGCGAAATAGCCGCGCACAACTCCTTCTCGCCGGCCCCCGCGACCAACCCTTCAACCGCATCCAGCATCCCCCGCATAGTCAGGGCCAAGTTGGTGCCCGTGTCCCCATCGGGCACCGGATATACGTTGAGATCGTTGATCTCCTGCTTTCGTTCTTCAAGAGCCGCTGCGCCGGCGGCCAAGAGAGTCCGGGCCCCCGCGACCGTAAGCAGGACTCCGCCGTTGCTATTCCCCAAGCCGGACCCCTTGCACATAGATCTGCAGGGCCGTGACGGGCCGTCCCACCATCCGCTCCACGTTATACGCCACCTGAGAACGCACGTTCCCCGCGACTTCCGCCACGTTCAGTCCATACTCCACGATGATGTAGAGCTTTATGTAAAGCCGGTCCTCAGCCTGCTCGACTTTGATGCCCTGGTGCAGGCGGTCCCGAGATAGCAGCGCCGCTACTCCCCGGCGCAGATTAGGCGAAGCCATGCCTACCACGCCGTAGCACTCCAGGACCGTCCAGCCCACGATATCCGCAATGGCACGGTCCGTGACTACCACACGACCCTCTGAGGCCTTCTCTGGTCCCCTGTGCATCACCTTCTGCTTGTCCACACCTTGTGAACCACCCTCAAGCGGAGTGAAGATGGCCTTCTCCTTTCCCTGTCGCTCCTCACCGCGGGTTGTATTCTACCGTACCGAGGCGCGGGCTAGGGTCTCTATTCAGCTCGGCCCTTGTCATAAGGCCTCCGCCTGCGGCATACTATTGCACTCTTGACCAAGAGGACCGGACCAAGAATCAAGCGAAGGATGAGCAGGCATGTCCAAGGTATGCGTGATCTGCGGTAAGAAACCGAGCTTTGGCAACAACAGAAGCCATTCCATGCGTGCTACCCCTCGGCGCTGGAACCCCAATGTACAGAAAGTGCGCATCCTGCTGGACGGCAAAGCCACGCGCGCGTATGTCTGCGCGAAGTGCCTCAAAGCCAACAAGATCCAGAAGGTCGCCTAGTAGCAATCCTTCGGGCGCCCAACCGGGGCGCCCGACACCGGTGTCCGGCCCAGGGACCCCCTCCGATTCAGCCTCCGAACGACGCTTCAGCTCTTCTTCTCGCCCAGCCCCCGCATTAGATTGGCCATCTCCACCGCCGACGCCGCCGCGTCCCACCCTTTGTTGCCCGACTTGGTCCCCGCCCGCTCGACCGCCTGTTCGATGTTCTCAGTGGTCAGCACGCCGAAGATCACCGGTATGCCTGTGTCAAGCTGCACTCGGGCTACACCCTTGGCCACCTCGCCGGCCACGTAGTCGAAGTGAGGCGTCGAGCCCCTGATCACCGCTCCCAAGCAGATCACCGCGTCGTATTCCTTGGTCGTGGCCAGTCGCTGGGCGATCAACGGGATCTCCATGGCACCCGGCACCCAGGCTACATCCACGTCGGCTGCAGCAACACCGTGCCTGGTCAGACAATCCTTGGCTCCCGAGAGCAGTTTGCTGCCGATGAACTCGTTGAACCGGCTCACCACGATGCCGAAGCGGAGGCCCTCTCCCTTCAGAAAACCTTCAAACACCCGCCCTGTGTCACTCATTGCCTCCGTCCTTTCCCTCGTCGAGGAACTGAAGTCCTTGATGGTGCAAGATGTGCCCCAGCTTCTCCTTCTTGGTCTTGAGATACTTGAGGTTCAAATCGGTGGGCGCGATCTCGATGGGCACCCGTTCGGTGATGGTAAGGCCGTAACCCTCCAGCCCCACCAGTTTTCGGGGGTTGTTGGTCATGAGCCGGATGGAGGTGAGACCGAGATCGCTCAGGATCTGCGCTCCGATGCCGTAGTCTCGGAGATCGGCTTCGAAGCCCAGTTCGACATTGGCCTCCACCGTGTCTCTACCCTGCTCCTGCAACTCGTAGGCCCGGAGCTTGTTGAGAAGGCCTATGCCCCGGCCTTCCTGGGCCATATAGAGAACTACTCCTTCGCCTTCCTCCTCTATCTTGTTGAGTGCGGCATGGAGCTGATCGCCACAGTCACACCGAAGAGAGTGGAACACGTCGCCGGTGAGGCACTCCGAGTGGACCCGCACCAGCACGTCCTTCTTCCCGGCCACGTCGCCCTTGACCACAGCCAGATGCTGTTCGCCATCCAGCAGACTTTCGTAACCGTAGGCCGTGAAGTCGCCGTATTGGGTGGGGAGTTGCACTGCCGCGACTTGGCGGATGAGTCTCTCTGTGCGCCTTCTGTAACGGATGAGGTTGGCGACCGTGATCATCTTCAGCTGGTGGCGCCTGCAATACTCCACGAGATCGGGCACCCGGGCCATCGTGCCGTCTTCGTTCATGATCTCGCAGATGACCCCGGCGGGGATGAGCCCGGCAAGCCGCGCCAGGTCGACCGCCGCTTCTGTCTGCCCGGCCCGCGCCAAAACGCCGCCGGGACGTGCAACCAGAGGAAAGACGTGTCCCGGCTGCACCAAGTCCTGGGCCGTACTGCTCGGATCGATGGCCACCTGTATGGTGTGAGCGCGGTCGGCGGCCGATATGCCGGTGGTTACACCGTGCCGGGCCTCGATCGAGACGGTGAACGCCGTGGTGAAGCGAGATTGGTTGTCGCGAGCCATCGGGTGCAGCCTGAGCGCCCGCGCCCGCTCGCCGGTGAGGGACAGACAGATAAGCCCCCGGCCGTGCGTGGCCATGAAGTTGATGGCGTCAGGCGACACGAACTGGGCCGCGATGGTCAGGTCGCCCTCGTTCTCTCGGTCCTCGTCGTCGACCACCACCACCATGCGTCCCGCCTTGATCTCCTCAATGGCTTCCTCGATGGTCGCGAAGTGTCCCTGATCTCTCATATGAACCCCTGTTCTTTCAGTACATCCTCGGTGAGACCGATGGATGCACCGGCCTCATCGCTGTTGGCCTCGTCCCTTCCGAGCAGAGCCCGTTGTACATAGCGGGCGAGAACATCCGCCTCCACGTTCACGCGCTGCCCGGGTTTGACGACCTTGAGCGTCGTCTCCTTCATGGTGTGCGGAATGATCCCCACGGAGAACGCCGCCTCCTCGACCCCGATCACGGTGAGCGAGATCCCATCGATGGCAACGGA
>JAAYCW010000181.1 GCA_012729575.1 Actinomycetota bacterium
CGAGTCAAGAAGGAGTACGGCCCCTACGCCATCCTGGCTCAGGGTGACGGACACGGCGAGTCCAAGATCGTGCATGCCGCCCATGGCATACAGTACGAGTTCCTCAAGCTGACCGGGGGCAGCACCTATCAGTTCCGTACCCCGGACAGCTGGGAGGGCTGGTACTGGGGGGCCAAGCACGTGTGGGGCATGGACTCCACTATGGGTCACATGGATCCCAAGGACAACCTGGTCAAGGACATGGCTGAGCACTGCGAGCAACTTCTGTTCTGGGGGTGCGACCCGGAGACCACTCCCTGGTTCTATCTCGCCGGACTTCCGAGCCGTCTGATGCTGTTCTACCGGGAGCTGGGCATCCACCAAGTCTACATCTGCCCCGACGCCAACTACGGGGCGGCCGTGCACGCCGATAAGTGGATCCCCATTCTGCCCAACACCGACGCCGCTCTGCAGCTGGCCGTCGCTTACGTATGGATTACCGAAGACACCTACGACGAAGAACACGTGGAGCGCCTGACGGTCGGATTCGATAAGTTCGCCGACTACGTGTTGGGCAAGCAAGACGGCATACCGAAGACTCCCAAGTGGGCGGCGGAGAAATGCGGCATACCCAGCTACACCATCAAGGCCCTTGCCCGGGAGTTTGCCAAGAAGGTCACGTCTATAGTGCACTCCTACGGGGGCTCCATGATCCGCGGGCCCTACTCCAGCGAGCCCGCCCGTCTGGAAGTGGTGCTGCTGGCCATGCAAGGACTCGGCAAGCCGGGCGTGCACCAGGAGAATTGCTGGAAGGGGTTTCCCCGCTCGGTGGTCAAACCTACAGAGGCCACCGAGGCCCGTCAGGGCTCCATGTATGGCTACTTCTGGCCGCCGCCCGCGCAAATACTGCCCAAGACCCTCATCGAGAGGGCCATCTTCTCCGAGGAGCCGTTCACCTTCTACGGCAGCGGCGCTCAGATCTGCCCGACGTCGGATCAGCTCAAGGAGTACACCTATCCCATTCCCAAGGAGGAGGGCGGAAGCAAGATCCACATGATCTGGAGCGACACGCCCTGCCGTACCACCTGCTGGGGTCATGGCAATTACGTGACCGAGGGCATGCAGCATCCGTCCATCGAGTGCGTGGTGGTGCAGCACCCCTGGCTGGAGAACGACACCCTGTTCGCCGACATCATCCTGCCGGTCAACACCAAGCTGGAGGAGCAGGACTTCGGCATCGACCGGGACGCCCAGTACTTCAGCGTGTTCCTCGAGGACAAGAGCCTGGAGCCGCTGGGGGAATCCAAGAGTGACTACGAGGCGGTCTGTGAAGTGGCCAAAGCCATGGGCCTCCTGGGAGAGTTCACCAAGGGCAAGACGGTGGAGGAGTGGATCAAGACGGCCTACGAACTCTCCGGGGTGAAGGACCTTGTCACCTGGGAGAAACTGCGGGAGAAGGACTACTATGTGGTTCCCATCGCGCCTGACTGGCAAGACGACAAGGCCGGCATGCATGCCTTCGTGGAGGACCCGGACGCCAATCCGCTGCAGACGCCTTCGGGGCTTCTGGAGATCTACTCAGAAGCTTTGGCGACCACCTTCCCGTGCGACCAGGAGCGTCCTGCCATTCCCAAGTGGGTGGAGCGGGGTGAGACCCACGACGAACGCCTCTCCTGCCTGCGGGCGAAGAAGTATCCCTTGTTGATGTGCTCCAACCATCCCCGCTGGCGCCTGCACGCCCAGGGGGACGATATACCGTGGACCCGGGAGACCCTCACCGGCAAGGTGAAAGGCGCCGACGGGTACCTGTACGAGCCCCTGTGGATCAACCCGATCGAGGCGGAGAAGCGGGGCATCACCTCCGGCGATATCGTGAAGGTTTTCAACGAACGGGGTATCGTGTTGGGCGGCGCCTACGTTACCGAACGGGTGCGCACTCAAGTGGCCTATATGGACCATGGCGCCCGCTGCGACTGGATCAAGACAGGCGAGATCGATAGAGGCGGCGCGATCAACCTGATATCTCCCATCGGCACGACTTCTAAGAACGCGTCCGGGCAGGCCACCAGCGGCTATCTGGTGGAAGTGGAGAAGCTGGACTGGGGGGAGATGCAGCGGTGGCGGGAGGAGTATCCGGAGGCGTTCGCCAGGGATTACGACCCGGCGTCCGGTCTGCGTTTCAGCGCGTGGCTCGTTGGGAGGGTCGGATGAGAGCTGAGAGTGACGAATCGGTGAGCGTGCGTCTGGAGTTATCGTCCTTCGCGGTCGATCTTACCCTGCCCGCAGCCACCCAGGTTCTGCGTACGGGCGAACCCGAGGCGCTTGTCGATGTGCCCGGTGCGGTGGCGGAGGCTCTGGCGGCGCCGATCGGGGGGCCGCCTTTGGCTGAGATCTGCAGAGGAGTGTTGGCGAGAGGGAAGGCGCGGGAGGCCGGGGCTGCACCGGCGCCGGGGCGGGCGAATCGGGGGAGGCAGCGGCCCACCGTTGCTGTGGTGGTTTCGGACAACACCCGTCCCGTGCCCTATCGTGGTGAGGCCGGGGTACTTTGGCCGTTGGTCCGGTTCTTGACCGAGGCCGGATTCCCTCCGGAGACCATCACCTTGCTGGTCGCTACCGGCACTCATCACCGCCTCAGCGAAGAGGAGATGTGGGCCCTCTTCGACGATCGCATCAGAGAGGCGGGGGTAGGTGTGCACTGCCACGATGCGGCCGATCAGGCGGCGCTGACCAGGGTGGGCGAGACCGCCCGCGGGTCCGACGTGTTCATGAATCGTCGTTACGTGGAAGCCGATCTTCGGATTCTCACCGGCCTGGTGGAGCCACATCTGGTCGCGGGTCTTTCCGGCGGCCGCAAGAGCATCTGTCCCGGACTGGTGGACGTGCGGACCCTGAGAGAGTTCCACGGGCCGGTGACCTTGGCGCACGAGAAGGCCACGGATTTGATCTTGGAGGGTAATCCGTGTCATGAGGCGGCTCTAGAGATCGCTCGGCTGCAGCCTCCGGACTTCATCCTGAATGTGACCATGCGCCGGGATCGCCGGGTGGCCGGGGTCTTCGCCGGTGACATGGAGCAGGCGCATCTGGTCGCGGCGGAGCACGTGAGGAGTTTCTCCGAAATCCCCCTGCGCCACGAGTACGACGTGGTGGTGGTTCATGCCGGGCCGGTTGGAGTCAACCACTACCAGGCCCAGAAGGCGGCGACCGCAGCCGCCCGGGCAGCCAGAGCCGGGGGCTACATGGTGCTGATCGCCGACACTACCGATGTGGACCCTCTGGGCAGTAAGTCGTACAGACGGCTGCTCAAGTTGCTCCACGACGTGGGTCCGGAGGCCTTTCTCCAGATGATCCAGGCGGAAGAGTGGGAGTTCGTCCAAGACCAGTGGGGGGTGCAGATCTGGGGGGACTTGGTCAAGAGGATTCCCGCCGACCACATCTTCTACTTCAGCCCCCAGACCGCGATGGAGGACTACGCTATGCTGCCCTGCGTCGATCCGGCTCCTCTTCTCGGAGACGCGAGTGGATCCGACGCATCTGAGCTGGTGTCCCAGTTCGTCGCGGGCGCGGTTGCGCAGGCCTGCAGGGCATCGCGGGAGACGACGGGACGAGAACCGGCGGTCGCGTACCTGGCCGACGGCCCCCACGGGATCCCCGTGCGGCGGGAGTGAAAGAGAATGAACGGACCGGACTCCACCATCCTCGGCGGCCTGGGGCGGGTCAGCCTGTGCGCGTTGCCGACGCCCCTGGTCGAGGCCGGGAGGCTGGCCGAAGCCCTAGGGGGTCCGAGGATCTTCATCAAGCGAGACGATCTGACCGGACTGGCCCTGGGCGGCAATAAGGCACGGGCCTTGGAATTCGTCATGGCCGCGGCCGCGGCAGCGGCATGCGATGTTGTGATCGCGGTCGGGCCGCAGCATTCTAACCAACTGTGCTGTATAGCCGCCGCCGCCAGGAAGTGCGGCATGGACGCCGTGCTCCTGCTTTTGCGAGGCGACAACAGGCGACAGGGCAACATGCTCTTGTTCGATATGCTGGGCGCGCAAGTACGGCTCACCGATGTGGATCTCTCGAACCTGGGGGAGGCCTACGCGCAGATGGCGGACCTCGCGGAAGAGTTGCGGAGTGAAGGCAGGAAGCCGCTGGAATTGAAATACGGCCCGCTCCCCGTGGCGGGTCTTGCGGGCTACGCGTTGCTGTTCCAGGAGATCCTCGGGCAGACGAGAGGACTGAGGCAAGAGGGGCGGCTGGGGTCTCCGCGCCTTCACATCTTCGTCGGCAGCGGTTCGGGTTCGACGCAGGCCGGCCTCATCTTAGGAAGGCGGCTGATGGGAGCCGAGTGCGATATCCACGGCGTCATGTTGGATCCCCGGTTCGATCAGCAGCGGCACGAGGGGAGCGTCCTTGCGACTCTTCGAGAGGCCGCGGCTCTCTTTCAGAGCGGCGTGGAGTTCGACGCCGCCGACGTCCACTGCATCGATGGTTACGATGGGGAGGAGGCGACCACCAGGAGCAAGGCCGCCGATGCTGCCGCCCTGGTGGCTCATACCGAGGGGATATTGCTCGACCCGGTCTATACCAGCAGGGTGATGGCGGCCACGATCGATCATATTCGGGACGGGCGGATACCCCCAGAGGATAGTGTGGTCTTCTACCACTCGGGAGGGGTCCCGGCCATCTTCAGTCACAGCGACTCACTCAAGCGGTAGATGAGAGCCCGTGCGCGGGTAAGACGAGATAGGAGACCGGCATCATGACGCAATACGCGTACCTAAGGGGGGAGTTCGTTCCTCTGGCGGAGGCCAACGTCAACATCCTCACCAATTCGTTTCAGTACGGCTTGTCGGTGTTCGAAGGCATCAGGGGCAACTGGAACGAGGAGCAGGAACAGATGTTTCTGTTCCGAGTGAGAGAACATTACGAACGCATGCGTGGGAACTGCAGGATCCTCTTGACGCAGATCCCCCCGGTGGAGGAACTCTGCTCCATAACTAAGGAGCTGATACGCCGCTGCGAATATAGGGAGGACGTTTACGTGCGGCCTTTGGCCTACAAGAGTTCCGAGATGATCGGCACCAGACTGCACGATCTGGAGTCGGATTTCTGCGCGGTCACCTTCCCCTATGGGCGCCACCTTGCCTCCGAGGAATGCCGCGCCGGAGTGTCTTCGTGGCGCCGGTTAAACGGCAACTGCGGGATCCCCGCCGGGAAGATCTCTGGGCAGTACTTCAACAGTGCTTATGCGAAGACGGAGGCGGTCAAGAACGGCTTCGATGAGGCTATCGTGCTGAACGAAGCGGGATATGTGGCCGAGGCCTGCACGGAGAACATATTCTTGGTCAAGGCTGGGTGTCTGCTGACCCCATCGATCAGTGAGAACATCCTGCCCGGCATCACCCGTTGCTCGGTGATCGAACTGGCGCAGAACGAGCTCGGTATAGAAGTCATCGAAAGAAGCATCGAAAGACACGAGCTCTACATCGCCGACGAATGCTTCCTCACCGGAACCGCCGCACATATCACCCCGGTGGTGGAGATCGACCGCAGGTCTGTGGGCGAGGGTGAAGTCGGGCCGGTCACACGGCGGCTGCAAAGCCTATATCAGGAAGTCATCAGGGGACGGAACGGAGACTACCTGCACTGGTGCACACCGGTGTACTAAGCCGTTCCAGCTCCGGTCGGGTGGGGGCGGCGGCAAGACCAGCGCAACCTGCGTGGACCTTCTGCCGGCAGCCGGAAGGAGCGCGAGGTGCGTTCGGACCCGGTATCATGGCGGCCAACGCCCGCTATCCAACGGGGGATGATGATGATGAACGGTACGCCCCAACACGACCAAGCGCTGCATATGCTGGTCGGGCCGGCCGAGTTCGATGCCGTTTTGTTTGACATGGACGGCGTTCTCACCACCACGGCCCGGATGCACGCGACCGCCTGGAAACGCACCTTCGATGAGTTTCTCGAGGACTGGGACGCGGAGCACGGGTCGAACACACCCCGCTTTTCCGTCGCAGAGGACTATCCCAGCACCGTTGACGGCAAGGCTCGTGAGGACGGAGTGCGCGACTTCTTGGCCTCGCGGCACTTGGAGCTGCCGGTGGGCACGCCCGATTCTCCAGCCGGCGAGTGGTCCGTATACGGCATCGGGAACCGGAAGCAGCAATATGTCGAGGAGGCGTTGGAGAGTGAGGGCGTGGAGGTGTTCCCCGGTTCGGTGGCCTGGTTGCGCGAACTGCGGGACCAGGGGATTCGAACGGCGGTAGTCACCTCCAGCAGGAACTCTGAGGCCATTTTGGCTACGGCCGGCATTCTTGACCTGTTCGACGCGTTGGTAGACGGCAATACGGCCATAGAGCTCGGTCTGACGGGCAAACCGGCTCCGGATGTCTTCCTGGAGGCCGCCGAACGGTTGCAGGTCCGTCCCGATCGATCCATCGTTGTGGAGGATTCACGGGCCGGAGTTGAAGCCGCCCGAGCGGGTGGTTTCGGACTGGTGATCGGGGTCGACAGAGCCGGGCTGCCGGAGGAGCTGCGGCAGGCCGGGGCCGATCTCGTGGTTGAGGATCTGGCCGTTCTGGTGGCCAGGGAGACGGACCGTGTACATCATCATCCGGCGGGTCCGCGCAGCTATCGTCTGCGTGCCGGGGCAGTGCGCCTTCTGGCCGCCCAGGATGATTTCCCCATCGACAAGCACCGGTTGGTGGAGCGCCGCTTCAACCTCGACTACGTCCCTCAGATGGAAAGCATCTTCGCCCTCTCCAATGGCTACCTCGGGCTCCGCGGGAGCCAAGACGAGGGCCGTCCCAGCTACGATCCTTCGCCTATGCTCAATGGCTTCTATGAGACCTGGCCGATAGAGTATCCAGAGCCGGCGTACGGCTTCGCAGAGACGGGGCAGACCATGCTGGGAGTGGTGGACGGTGGCGTCATCCGGCTGTTCGTGGATGACGAGCCTTTCGTTCTGGATAAATCGGAGGTGCTCGACTACGAGCGGGTCTTGGACATGGACAAGGGGATCCTGGAGCGCCGCGTCACCTGGCGGACCAGGGACGGAAGCAGATTCCGGCTGGTATCGCGTCGACTGGTGTCGTTTGCGAGCCGTCATCTCGCCTGTATCGAGTATGAAGTGACGTCGCTAGACCGCGCGGCGCATCTGGTCATCTCCTCGGAACTAGTCCTGCGTTCTGAGAACCACGACGCGAAGCGCGAGGATCCACGGCGCGGCCGGGTCCTGGGTGACGGTGTGATGGATAGAGTGGGCGAGCGGGTTCGAGACCAACAGGTGGTGGTCGCCTACAAGACCAAGGCGAGCGGCTTCGTCATGGCCGGCGGAATGGATCATCGAGTTCTCTCTGGAGACCCCGGCGATCTACCCGAGTTGTTCAACGACCAGGACTGGAAACGCGTCGTCTATAGATTCGACGTGGGCAAGGATGAGACCGTCAAGCTGGTGAAGTATCTGGCTTATCACCATGATAAGGATGAATCCGTCTCCGAACTGGTCTTCCGCGCCGTTGAGACGCTCGAACGGGCGGCATCTCAAGGCACCGAAGCCATTTTCGCGGAGCAGCAGCGTTTCGTCGAAGATTTCTGGACCCGGGGTGACGTGATAGTCGACGGCGCTCCCCTGCTGCAGCAGGCCGTGCGGTTCAATCTCTTCCAGTTGCTGCAGGTCTCCGCCAGGGTGTGGGGGTACGGGGTCCCGGCCAAGGGTCTGACCGGTCGCGGGTATGAGGGGCACTACTTCTGGGACGCTGAGGTCTATGTGATGCCCTATTTGACGTATGTGGCTCCTCACCTTGCGAAGAATCTGCTGCAGCATCGTTATGAGATGCTGGACAAAGCCAGACAGCGGGCTCGGGAGGTCAACGAGACAGGGGCCCTGTTTCCTTGGCGCACCATCGGCGGTGATGAGGCCTCCGCCTACTGGGCCGCCGGCACCGCCCAGTATCACATCAACGCCGATATCGGCTACGCGCTCGTGCGCTACGTGCGTGCTACGGGAGACACCGACTTCCTCGCCCGGTATGGAGCGGAGATCCTTGTGGAGACCGCCCGCCTCTGGGCCAGTCTGGGTTTCTTCTCCGATCGGAAAGAAGGCCGGTTCGTCATAAACGGAGTCACCGGACCCGATGAGTACAGCGCTCTGGTGGACAACAACACGTTCACCAACCTGATGGCGCAGGAGAACATGCTCCAAGCCGTACGGGCCCTAGAGTGGCTTGAGGAGACAGATCCGGATGCCTACGCGCGTTTGGCGCAGCGCACCGGTCTGGACGAGGCCGAGCCCGCGCTGTGGCGGCGGGCCGCGGATCGCATGTACATCCCGTACGACCAGGAACGCAGTCTATATCTGCAGGATGACGGGTTTCTAGACCTGGAGTCCTGGGATTTCGAAAATACTCCTCCCGAGAATTATCCGCTCCTTCTGCACTATCATCCCTTGGTGCTCTACAGGCATCAGGTCGTGAAGCAGGCTGATGTTGTCTTGGCCACGTTTCTCCTGGGGGACCTGTTCACCCACGAGGATAAGCGGCGTGTGCTTGACTACTACGATCCCCTGACCACCAGCGACTCCTCGCTGTCGGAGTGCATCCAATGCATCATGGCGGCCGAGGTAGGCGATGACCTCCGAACGGCCGAGGAATACTTCATCGACGCGGTGGGCATCGATCTGGCCGATGTGGCCGGCAATGTGCGCGACGGTGTGCACGTGGCTTCAGCCGGAGGGACCTGGATGGCGCTGGTCAATGGGTTCGGCGGCATGCGCGACCGAAACGGATGGCTCTCCTTCCGGCCCCGGCTCCCGCGGCGGATGAACAGGCTTTGCTTCAAGGTACAGGTGAAGGACTCGACTCTGAGAGTGGACATCACCCGGGACGGCGCGGAATACCGATTGGAATCGGGCGACGAGCTCACCATCGGCCACGACGGAGAGACTCTCGTCCTGAAGCGCGGAGAGCCTGTCCGCCGTCCTTTGACCGGATGAAAGCGCGCTGCGCCCGCCTCATCCTCCCGTAGCCGGGGCACCCGTGGCCGGGGCGGTGGTGACACCTTCGATCTCGTCCACCACGACTGCCTTGTCCGATCCACCGGCGGTGTAGCCGGCGTTCCGCAGCTGACCTCACCCATAGGCCCATGAAAAGTGCGGTTGAGCAGGGGAAAGCAGCGATCCAGCGCGAATACGCCGTGTGCCTATGGGATTTGGGGCCCGAAACGAGGCTAGGAA
>JAAYCW010000182.1 GCA_012729575.1 Actinomycetota bacterium
GCGACTTCTGGTTCGAAGACCTGGAAGAAGGCACCTACTCACTCACCATCGAGGCAGACGGATTCGCTTCCGTGAACTACGACTCCCTCGATACCAGCACAGATGTGAACCTGGGTGAGATAGGGCTGGAGCAGGCTGCCGGCGTCACGGCTGGAGGCAAATGACTATGAATTCAGGGAAAGATACACAGCGTTGGATCACCCTGGTCTTCTGTCTTATCGCAAGTCTGTGCGCGGGCTTCGGTTACTCATGGAGCGTCCTTCTGAAACCGTTGGGTGAGACCTTTGGCTGGAGCGCCTCGGCCGTGTCTCTCTCTTTCACCCTGCTCATCGTGTTCGCGGCCAGCACGTCGATCTTCGCTGGGAAGGCGCTCCAGTACATACAGCCACGCACGCTTCTCCTGGTTGGCGCGGTGGTCTTCGGCGCCGGCATCGCGTGTCTTGGTTTCGTGGACTCTCTGGGGATGCTCTACGGGCTATCGATGGTCTCGGGTGTGGGTCTGGGCATCATCTATCCGGGCGCCACCATGACGAACCTCATCCGCTTCTTCCCGGACAAGCGCGGCCTAGCTTCCGGATTGCTGGCTGCCGGCTATGGCATCGGCCCGGTTGTGTGGGCGCCGATAACGGTAGCGCTGATCGACAACCTGGGCCTGATGTGGGCCTTCAGGATCATGGGCATGCTCTTCTTCGTGCTCGTCGCGGTCTGCTCTCGCCTGGTGACCACCGCTCCGATCGGATACGCCCCGGTCGGATATACGCCGGAAGTCGCACGGATGTCCAAGACTCGGGTGGTGGAGGACAAAGACTGGAAAGATATGTTGAAGTCGCCGGTCTTCTACGTGCTCTTCATACTTTTCACGATCGGCACCACCTCGGGGCTCATGGTCATAGGGCACGCCTCGCCCATCGCCCAGGATGTCCTGGGGATATCACCGGAAGCTGCCGGCGCCGTTGTCAGCTACCTCGCTATCGGTATGGTGGTTGGCAAGATCGGCTGGGGAGCGCTTTCCGACAGGGTGGGACGTTACCCGGTGTTCATCGCCATGCTGATTATGGCCGCGATCGCCTTGGTAGTGCTCTGGAGGTCGGGCACCTATCTGCCCGTGGTATTGGGTATCTGCGCGGTGGGTGTGTGCTATGGCGGGTTCCTCGCCTTGATGAGCCCGATCACCGCGGAGACGTTCGGCAACAAGAACCTGGGCATCAACTTCGGCATCATGTTCTTGACCGTGGCGTTGGCAGCCTACGTTGGGCCCCGCTTGGCGGCTTCGGTGTTGGAGGCCACCGGCGGTGATTACGCGTGGGCGTTCATCATCGCGGCAATCATCAGCGTGGCCGGACTGGCTCTAGTCATCGCCTATCTTCTGGCCAGATTGAGGCTGCCGGCGAAGTCCGCAGTGGAGGCGTCTTCGCACCGCGTCGACTCGGCCGACAAGGTCGGGACGTCAGAAGCATGAGGGGGTTGACTGCTTCCTAGCACAACGACGTCGAACGAGGTCTGGCTAACGGTCGGTGGATACGCGAGGGTAACGATTCTCCCCCGCGCCACCGACCGTTAGCGTCCTGGGTACGTGTCGTCACACTGCCGGTCAGACTGTGCCGGTCACACTGCCGGTCGTAGGGTTGCTTCGCCCACCGGTGGCCCGGAGACGGTGAGGGGCCGGTCAGCGCGCCCCTTGTCCCGCTGCCCACTCACCCTGAGGGAGGCGGGCGGAGACGGCCGCTGCGAGCACGAAGACGCCGCAGGCGAGCGCGTACGACCAGGCGAGGGAACCGGTCACGTCGGCAAGCTTGCCGGCCAGGTAGGGACCGAACACCATTCCCACGCCTGTGAAGATGGTAACGAGACCTAAGCCGGCCGAAGCGAGCACCGGCCCGTACTGGTCTCCGCACGCGGCTCCGACCACCCCTGGAAATCCCATGCCGGCCAATCCGAGGATGAAGGCCGAAATGACCAGCCCCGGCAGCGCGGGCCACCATCCGAAGAGTCCCGCGGCTATCCCCATGATCAAGAACATCAGGGCGATGGTCCGCCCCCGACCGATGCGGTCGGAAACGGTGCCCGAAAGGGCGCCTCCTAGAAACCCGCCCAACCCTACCAGCAGGAAGATGTAGCCGGCCGCCTCGCTGCTGTAGTCCAGATCGGCTGTGAGCCTCTTCTGGAAGAAGGTCATGTAGATCAAGAACGCGAAGCCGTAAAGGAGGTAGATGCAGCCCAGATACCAGGTGTACCTCGAGCGGACAATCTTGCGAAAGTCCAGGGCAGTCTGACGGGCCATGGCCAGGAGCGACCTGGGGGCGCGGCTACTGCCTGAGGCGGAGCGCTCATGAGCCGCCGCTTCGGGACGGTCACGCTGCACCACGGCGCAGAGTATCCCGATGCAGATGGCTGTTCCCGCGAAGAAGTACCAAGCCAGACGCCAGCC
>JAAYCW010000183.1 GCA_012729575.1 Actinomycetota bacterium
CTACCCGGTTACACTCATCCTGTGAAGAGGCGCGTCTTCGTGCTCAGCGTCGTTTGGGGGCAAGCCGGCGTTGAGCTGCTGGAAACCCCGTCGTGCAAAGGGGGCGTCATGTCGTACGAGATCGAGGTGAAAGAGCTGGAGCCCGAGAAGCTGGCCGGCGTGCGCAGCCATCAAACCATCGCGGAGTTGGGCTCGCTCATGGGCCGGGAGTTCGGGCACATCATGGCGGTGATGTCGAGGCAGGGACTCTATCCCGTCGGGCCTCCGGTGGCCGTCTACCATTCTTGGACCGCGGACTCGGTCGATGTTGAGATCGGTTTCCCCATCGAGGGCGACCTAGTGGAGGAGGATGGCGTCGTACCCAGTACCCTACCCGCGGGCCGCGTGGCTACCACCACCTACATGGGGCCCTACGACCAGGTTCACGTGGCCTACGCGGCCATCCAGGCCTGGGCGCAAGAGCACCAGTTCGAACTCGCCGATATGATGTGGGAGCGGTATCTCACGAGTCCGGAAGAAGAGCCGGACCTGAGCAAGCATCTGACACTGGTGTACTGGCCGTTGCGCTAGGGGAGCCCGCCCGTGCGGTCTGGGGTTGGGCTTCGATGCGGGCCGGCATTGCTGATACCGAGAGCAGTGTCCCGTCGGCCGGTCTCCTAAATCTCATTTGGCCGGCCGCACCAGCATGACCTTGGCGAATGCCGCGTGCCCGCGTCCGATCAGACGGATGATGTGCAGGGAGATCACGAAGAGCAGCGCTCCACCGATCACCATGAGAGGCAGGGACCACACTGGGAAGATGAACTCCTGGAGACTGTCATAGTTGACGTAGGTGTGTCCGGTAGCCAACTGGACGAAGGGCACGGCGATCATCCACAGGGCCGCGCCAAAGCCGCTCACAACGATGCTGAAGTAGCAGATCCCCAGCGGCAGCATGAGGACCATGAAGGCCATGGCCAGCCAGGTGCGCCCGTCTGTGACCCAGAAGAGTATGCGTTGGAAGAAACCGCCCGACTGGATCTCGGGCCGTGGGCGGCGAGGCATCCTGGTCTCCAAGAGGGTCTCGATCAGCCGCCCCTCCAAGAACGACAGGCCCCGGACGACTCCTAGGAACAGCAGCAAGAACGGTATACCGATTATGAGGATGATGAGTCCCGCGCTGGTCGAGAGCCCTGTGACCACGACAGTGAAGTAGGCGATCCCGGTCCCCAAGGAGAGGAGCATGTAGAAGAGGGCCTTGTAGGCGCTCGCATCTGTGACCACACCAAAGAAGAGCTTCCACCAAGGAGGGGAGGCCGCCGCTTCCCCGGGCGGAACGGCCTGAGCTGTAGCCACAGCATCGGGGTCACCCGGGGTGGTTGCGATGGGCGCTCTCCGGCCGGTGGTTGCATACGGCTTGAACTCTTGCGCATCCAGATACGCTGTCGCCACCTCCTGTGGGCTGCCATACGCCTCGGCTACCGCGGCGAACGCAGCCGCTTCCGCCGGCGCAGTACCCCCGGAGACGGCGGCGAATCCACGCGCGACCATCTCCGAACGCAGGTGTTCCTCGGCGTCGAACAAGGCGTCCTGGATTAGGGCGGGGTCGGCTCCGGCCAGGGCTGTCTGGAGCTCTCGAAGGTACCTCTCGACGTTCTCAGCCACGATATTCCTCCAGAACGGCGTCGATGAATTCACGAGTGCGGTTCCAGGTGTCCTGCCATGGTCCGAGGGCCTGCCTGCCCGCGTCGGTTACGGAGTAGTAGCGGCGAGGCGGGCCGGACACCGAAGGCTCCACCCGGCTCACGAGGAGGCCGCTTGCCTCCAACGATCGGAGTACGGGGTAGAGGGTTCCCTGTTTGACCGGCGGCCCATCGGCAAAGGCCTCCAAGTCCTTGGCGATCTGATATCCGTAGAGGGCCTGCCCGGCGCGTGCCAGGAGGGCCAGGAGGGCCAAGGATACGATCCCCGCGCTCAACTCCTTCTGGAACTTGCGGACGCTGGCCGCGATCACCGTCGTTTCTTCGCCTGAAAAGGGGGCGTCTGTTGATGCCTCGGTCATATGGATACGCCTCACAACTCGGTTCGGTAAGTCTGGCTTAGCAGCAGTAGTAATGCAATAATAGTACTAAGTTATGAATAGTCAAGAGGAAAAACTCGAGTCCTCTGCGGTCTTCGTTGCCTAACGGCGGCGCTCTAAGCGCGGCCTGCCCGCACGCCGCCGGCTCCCCCGGTGCTCGATCCCGAGAACCGAGCCGAGAATCGTCGCACAAGTGCTGCCGTGTCGGGTCCGGTGATGGGAAGACCGTGTCCGGCCGCCAGGGTGTCAGGCTCAAGGTCGGCCAGGCGGGCGACGGACGCTTTGACCTCCCGCCAATTCGAAGATGTGTACCAGGGTGGTCCCGATAGCCGCTGTCTCTTCAGCAGGAAACCGAAGGGAGAATTGAGATCGATCGACAAGAGGGCGTCCCCAGCTACGAGGACTCGGTCCTCTCGACGGAAGAAGGCCACGTGGCCGGGGGTGTGGCCGGGTGTAGGCACGACCCCCCAATCGGGAAGACCGGGAGGGCTCGATTCCGGGTCGAGCGGGCTGACGAGATCTGCGAGTCGGTCCTTCGTGACGATCGCCTGCGTCCGCTTCTGCCCCATGACGCGGAGCAGAGGGAACACGACCCACCGATCGAGGGGACTGGCAAAGGGCCGAAGGAGCGTGAGATCGCCGGAAACCATCGCCATCTCCCCGGGATGAACGTACACGGGGCATTCCCACGCGCGGGCGAGGGAACGTACACAGCCGGCGTGATCGGGGTGGCTGTGAGTCAGAAGGATGGATGCGGGGCCGCCATCCGAGCCGAACAAGGAGCGGGCCGCTTCGAGGATGGGGCTCTCGCAGCCGGCGGCGCCGGTGTCGATCAAGACCCAGGAGGAGCCGGAGCGCACCAGGTAGACGTTCGATCGCATCAGCCCGCTGCCCACATCAAGAAGGTATGTGCCGGAAGCGATCTCTCGGGGCTCGGGCGGCCGGCGGTTTCTCGGCCTCTGTCTCGGCCTCTGCGGCATGCGCACTCTCCTCAGAAACCACGGGGCGGGTCCTAGCATCACCCTACTTCGCGGCCGTCCCGGCCGTCAAGCGGGGAGAAGCGACGCCCGTTTGCGGCGGCTACACGTTGTAGACTTCGGCCCCCAGGGTCTTGACCCAGTTCTGGGCGAGCACTTTCTGCGCCTCTTCCGTCTTGTCCACGCCCAGGATGACGATGGCGTTCTCATCGAACCTACCCAAGTGCGGGTAGAGGTAATGCACGTTGATGTCGGCGGCCTTGAGCGGCTTCAGCACCGCGTTCACAGCGCCGGGATGGTCCGGGATCTCGACCGCGAGCACCTCAGTCGTCTTGGGAACGTGCCCGCTCCCGATCAGGATGTTTTTCGCCTTCTCCGGGTCGTCCACCACGAAGCGGACCGTACTAATATCGGAGGTATCCGCCACGGAGATGGCGCGGATGTTCACGCCTTCACGCCCCAACAGCTCACTGATGGCCGAGAAGGTTCCCGGGACGTTGTCGAGGCTCAAAGACAGTTGGGTGATACTCACCGGCCTACTCCTTCGCGTAGGTGTAGCCGAGAGCGAGGGCTTCCCGGTTGACCTTAATCAGTTTCGCCTTGCCCTCGCCAAGTATCGGCTCGAGGTTGTCCAGCATGGCGTCGTACGAGATCATGTTGCTCGCTCGGATGAGAGCGCCGAGCATGATCATGTTGGCCACTTTGAGGGTGCCGAGCTTGCCGGCAAGCTCACTGGTCGGGACGGCGAGGATTTCGATATCTCCCCTGGCTGATTCGGTGTCCACGAGTGAGGAGTTGGCGCACAGGAGTCCGCCCGCCTGGAGGATGCTTTGGAACCGGGCGAAGGACGGCTGGTTCATGGCGACGACGAACTCCGGCTCGGACGCTACCGGCGAGGCGATCTCTTCGTCGGATACCACCACCGTACAGTTGGCCGTGCCTCCTCGCACCTCCACACCGTAGGCCGGCAGGTAGGTCACGTACTTGCCTTCGAGCATGGCAGCGGTGGCCAGGGTGGATCCCATGGAGAGGACCCCCTGCCCGCCGAATCCGGAGAACACGGTGGCTACGAGCATGACCCGTCCTCGACGTCCTTGGCCACGCCTAAGGGGAATCTCTTGCTCACTACCTCGTCGATCCACGCGCAGGCATCGTGCGGAGTCATCTTCCAGTTGACCGGACAGGGGGAAAGGATCTCCACCAACGAGAAGCCGCGACCGTCGAGCTGGCGCTGGAATGCCTTAGTGATGGCCCTTTTGGCCTTGACCACAGCGGCCGGCTTGTTCACAGCCACCCGCTCCAGGTAACAGGCGCCGTCGAGGGTCGCAAACACCTCGCATATGCGTACCGGGTGGCCGGCGAGGTCGGAGTTGCGGCCCGTGGGAGTGGTGGTAGTAACCTGGTCGAGGAGGGTGGTGGGGGCCATCTGGCCGCCGGTCATGCCGTACACGCCGTTGTTCACGAAGATCACTGTGATGTTCTCACCCCGGTTGGCGGCGTGGAACCCTTCGGCGGTACCGATGGCGGCCAGGTCGCCGTCCCCCTGGTAGGAGAAGACCAGGTTCTGCGGCAGCACCCGTTTGATACCGGTGGCTACCGCGGCACCGCGTCCGTGGGCCGATTCGATGACGTCGATCTCGAAGTAGTTGTAGAGGAGCATGCCGCATCCGGCGGGGGCCACGCAGATAGCGCTCTCCTGCAGGTCCATCTCCTCGATCACTTCCATGAGCAGGCGGTTGATGATGCCGTGGCCGCACCCGGGGCAGTAGTGGAAGTGCGCTTCCTTCAATAGTCTGGTGCGGGAATGGATGGTCTTCACCGCTGTTTCTTTCTGCCGCGGGCCTGTGCTTGGTAGTAGTGCCGCGCGATGATGCGGGACAGTTCCACCGGCATGGGGATGACCCCACCGGGTCTGCCGTAGAAGTGCACGCGCCCCCGGCCGCCGAGGGCCAGCTTCACATCTTCTATCATCTGGCCGGCGCTCATCTCGAAGACGAAGAAGTCGTTTACCGTCTTGGCCATCCCCTGCAGCATCTCCACCGGGAAGGGCCAAAGGGTGACGGGTCGGAGGAGGCCGACCTTGAGACCCTCCTGGCGGAGCCGTTTGATGGCTCCCTTGGCGATGCGGGCCCCGATGCCGTAGGCGACCACAATCATCTCGGCATCGTCGGCGAGGTAGGTCTCGTGCCGGACCTCGTTCTGCTCGATGAGCTGGAACTTGCGGTGGAGCTTCCAGTTGTGGTCTTCCTGCAGCTTCGTGTCGAAGATGAGGGAGTGGATCTTCCGGGGCGGCCGGTCCTTGGCTCCGGTGAGGATGTAGTCCTTCTCGTAATCGGGCGGGCGCTTGAGTCCGCTGAAATCGACCGGTTCCATCATCTGGCCCAGCATGCCGTCACCGAGGACGACCACCGGGTTGCGATACTTGTCGGCCAGGTCGAAAGCGAGCGGCATCACCTCGGTCAGTTCCTGCACAGAGCCGGGGGCGAGGACTAAGGTGCGGTAGTCTCCGTGGCCGCCACCACGAGTGGCCTGGAAATAATCGGACTGTGACGCGGAGATATTGCCCATGCCGGGTCCGCCGCGGACCATGTTGACGATGACGGCCGGCAGCTCGTCGGCTGCCAGATAGGAGATGCCTTCCTGTTTGAGGCTGATGCCGGGCCCGCTGGAAGACGTCATCGCCCTCGCGCCGGCCGCCGCCGCACCCAGGACCATGTTGATGGCGGCGATCTCGCTCTCTGATTGGATGAACACCCCGCCGGTCTCGGGCATGCGCTTGGCCATGTACTCCGTCAGCTCGTTCTGAGGCGTGATGGGATAGCCGAAGTAGTGCGTGCATCCGGAAAGGACCGCTGCCTCACCCAGCGTGGCATTGCCGCTCATGAGCCGCTTCATGAGCGTGCCACCTCGATGGCCACATCGGGGCACATGAGGGCACAGTGGCCGCAGCCGGTGCAGTCTCCGCTCGGATCGAACGCTGCGACGAAATACCCCTTCAGGTTCAACTCCTCCGACAGGAAGATGCTTCCTTTGGGGCAGAAGTCGATGCACAGGGCGCAACCCTTGCAGCGTTCCTTGTCTATCTTGACATAGCCTTTCAATGATCTCCCCGTCATACGGTGGCGCGCTCCGCCGCAAGGATTCGAAACAGCCCCGGCCGCCAGCCACGGCGGCGCGGATGGCTGCGACGGTGACGGCGACCACGACGACTGCCACGACGGCGACCACTGACCACGGTCCGCGCCGTGCCGACCACACCGGTGCCGGCCACATTAAGAGGTGGATCCTCGGCCGGCCGCGGCGCTGTGCTCAGCGTCGTGCGACCGTGGCAGATAGGCTGCGCGGCGCCGAGCCGTCGCAGCATCGCATAGGGTACGTCACGGATCGGGTCGCTGCAAGCTGCGAAGCGTTTCCGGACCGAGCGTACCGATTCTGCCAAGCTCAATGGGCAAGTCCCTACA
>JAAYCW010000042.1 GCA_012729575.1 Actinomycetota bacterium
CCGGGGGTACCTCGGATACCAGCTCGCACCTGCGCCCGCGTTCTCGTCGCGAAGACTTGCGGCCGCCAGAAGTTTTCGAGGAAATGCTCAGGTCATCCTCGGCCAGCTTGTGGCCAACGGGGCGCGACACCTGAATGACTCGCGTTGGCGGCGCGTTGGCGACCGTCGGGTGCGTCCTAGAAACAGACGATATTCTCATCGACCATCGCATCCGGATGTGCGATGGTTTTCGTTTGGACGCGAGGGCTTACTGAAGGGCGGTGGACGCGGCGCCTTTCGGTCATCTGCAAAAACACTTCGCTAGTTTGCTATTAGTGAACTAACGCAGTAGAATCACAGACATGGATGACCGCCCGGCAGGTGAATATGGTCTCTCGGCCGGCATCGCGTTGGCCGGCAGTCTAGCCGACGCCGGCCTGTACGTGTTTACCACCGATGACGCCGTTGAACTGCGTCCCCCGGACATGCGCCCGGCGGCTGTGCCTCGCTTGCTCAAGTCGCTTGCCGACGCCGGTTGGATCATCCGCCTGCGCCGGGGCTTGTATGCGGGGACGGGAAGGTTGCCCGGAGGCGTAGATGTCCCTCCCTTCGCGATCGCGACGTCATTGGTCAAGCCGTCGGCTATCGCCCATCTGTCTGCCCTGGCCCACCATGGTCTGACCGATCAGATTCCACGGGTGATCTCAGCGATCACCTCTCGGAAGCTGGTCACGCCTAGCATGAGAGGTGCCGCGAAGGGCCCGGAAGGTCAGCACGTCTGGCATACGGTGGGCCTTGATTTCCGCTATGTGACGGTCGTCCCGGAACGGTTCGAACTGGGAATCGAGATGATCTGGTTGGACGAGCGTTTCCGCGTGCCCATCACCGATCGAGAGCGCACCGTTCTCGATCTCTTCGCTATGCCCAGGCTGTTCGGTGGTATTGGGGAAGGTCTCGGTGTTCTCGAGCGGGCCCAGGGAGAGATCGACGTACCAAGGTTGGTCACGTACGCCCTTCGCTACGGCTCGATCGCTGTCGCCAAACGCCTGGGGTGGAGTCTCGAGGCGACGGGCACCAGTCTGGCAGCACCTGCTCCCCTTCTCGAGCTGGAGGCGACCAGCTATGGCTTCCTTGACCCGGGCCGGGCTCGGCGCGGTCGGTATGACCGGCGCTGGATGATCATCGACAACCGCGCCGAGGACCGGGTCTAGCCGGTGGAATCTCGTCGCGATGATAGCCTCCTTGGGGAGTTGTCTTTGACAAGACCACTGTCATATGGAACACTCTTCCTGTCTCTCATAGACAGGTAAGGTGTTTGAAATGACAGTGAGAACCATTCCACCGGGACTAGCGTCGCTGGTGGAGATCCTTGAGCTTGAACAGCCAAGGGTGGTGACGGCTGCTCAGCTGGGACGGTGGGCTGAGGAGGCGGGGCTCCGCTGGTCAGCAGATCTGGTCGTCCGACGCCTTCGGGAGCGCGGTTGGCTGCTGGATCTGACCACAAGGGGCGTTTGGGAGTTTGCGCCCGCGTCCCGGGCAGGTGCCCTGGGTTCGGGCGACCCGCTCATCGAGCTTCGCGCCACGCTGGCTCGTGATCCCTCGGCCCCCTTCGTTGTGGCTGCCGAGTCTGCCGCCTATCTGCATGGTCTTGCCTCACGTAGACCCGACCCGGATGTGATCGGCGCGCCCGAAGGGACACGACTGCCCAGGGCGCTGAGTGCTCTGCGAATTGTCCGTTGGCGGGCCGCATGTGATCCAGTCATCCGCGACGGACTACCTACCTGGGCGGTGTCCACGCTTCTTGCCTTCATGGGAACACGTCCGGGCAGATACCATGACTGGGCGAACGTGGGTGAATGGCTTCGATCGGCCGCAAGCCAGGCGGCAGTGTCAGATCTTGCTCGCGAGCTCGAGCACCGTCCTCGCAGCGCGTGGGCGCGCACCGCATACCTTGTGGACATCGGTGGTCAGGGTGAGGCAGCTCAGGCTCTGCTATCCCAGGCCCCCCCAGGCAAGGGTCCCTACTACCTGGGCGAGCGCAACGGCGGTCGCTACGTCAATCCATTCGAGGTCGTCGACACGGTTGGACTGAGGGTGGCCTCGGGTGATCACTGAAGGGTATCTTGCCAGGCACTACCAAGGCCGCCGCGGCGGACGCGGAGCTGCCATCATCGATATCGCCCAGGACCATGTGCTCTATCTACTTGCGCGTGAGGGGCTGTTCGATCTGGGCATCTCTCTCAAGGGTGGCACGGCGATCCGCAAGTTCTTGGCGGGTAACGCGGGGCGGTTCTCGACCGATCTTGACTTCGCGGGCATGACCGAGGCATCCGCCGGCTTGGTGCTGGACGCAATCAGCGGAGCGACAGTGGAGCAGTTCACCTTCGGGATAGAGCCCATCGACGGTACACGTCGAGTACGACTCCTCATAAGTAGTCCGTTCGGTGAGACCGGCGCCCCCGCGCGTCTCGATCTGGGGAGGCGGTCACTGTGGCTGCCGCCGAAGCACGCGACCATTCTGCCCATGCCCGTTCACCAATGCTACGAGTTTGCGCTTCCGGCAGTTCCCATGTCCACGGTCGAGGAGATGATTGCGGACAAGCTGGCCCGCTTCCGCCGAGACAGCCTTGCGCGGGATCTATACGATCTCGCGTGGTTTGCGTCCCGTCCCTTTGATGAGCCCCTTGTCCGCAGACTGCTTGTGCTCAAGGTATGGGTGGATGTGGTTGACGACAGCCTGGGGGAGCGGCCCTTTGATCC
>JAAYCW010000184.1 GCA_012729575.1 Actinomycetota bacterium
AAAGCCGGCGCACATCTCGGCAAGGAGCGGGAGGGATCGCGGTGCACCCGGGACCACCGCACCGCCGCGTCTCGATGGTGCCTTGATTGACAGGGGCCCCCACCGTCGATAGACTTTCGGCAATGATCGAGGCGGACGAGCTCGGCTCGGAAGCGATATCGTCCGCCTAGGTGCCGTGCCGGGAAGTGCACGGTGGTGACGCAGCGAAGGGAGCAGTCTATTCCGGTGGATTTCCTTGGACGCCCGCGAATACCCCGCTCCTGCTCAGGTCTGAGGCGGGGCCCGTGTTGAGACCGAGGACGGGACGACCCGCGACCGGTTTAGACCAGGTGACCGGCCCACGCTATGTGACCGGCCCCAGCCGGGTGACCGGCCCACGCCGGTACTTGGCAGCTCTCCTCGTAGTCACCTCGCTTGTCCTCCTCACCCTCGTCTCGCCGGCACTGGCCGTCGATTACGGTTCCGACGAGGTGGAGTTCGTCCAACTCCTCAACGACCACCGGGTCGCCAACGGACTGGAACCCCTGCTGGTCTCGGACATGCTTTCCGAGGCCTCTGAGCGGCACAGTTCGGACATGGCCAAGTACGGGTTCGTCTCCCATTACACCCGTTCGGGCTCTGATTGGTTCCCTCTCGGCTCCTCCCCCTGGGACCGTATGGCGGCAAGCGGCTACACTTTCAACACCGCCAAGGGCGAGAACATCGCGGCCGGGCAGACCACCGCGACAGAGGTCTTCCAAGCCTGGAAGGAATCCCCGGACCACAATGCCAACATGCTGTGCGCCGACTTCACGGTTGTAGGCGTCGCGCTGATCTCGATGCACGGCTCCGACTATGGGACCTATTGGACCACCGACTTCGGCCGTTATGCGGATGAGAGCGCGCACGCCCTGACTTCGCCGGCGGGCGAGCCAAAGCCCGTGGTTCCAGCACCCCCGGCGACACCCACAGGAGTCTCCTCCCCCTTCTCCGACGTGGGGCCCGGAACCCTCTACGGCGACCAGATAGCCCTATTGGCGGAGAAGGGCATTGTCTCCGGATACAAGGACGGCACCTTTGGACCGGATGATCCGATCACCCGCCAGCAGTTCGCGAAGATGCTGGCCCTGACGGTCGGGTACGACGTCTACCCTGTCACCACCAGCGGTTTCGTAGACGTTGAGATACGGCTCGATCCTCAAGATGCGCTCTACCCCGCCGGATATATCGCTGCCTGCCTCGCCGCCGGTGTCATCCAAGGCAAGAGCGCCGGTACCTTCGCGCCCCTGGAGAACATCACCCAGGCCCAGCTCATAACCATGGTCGCGAGGGCGGCCCGGCCGGCGGAACTTGCCACTCAGCCCGGCGTGCCTTTCGGCGACTTCTGCCCCGACCACTATCCTTGGGCGGCCAAGGCCTGGGCGGCCGGGTTATTGAACGGGCTCACAGACATGGGCGCCGACTTCGATTTCTGGGCTGAGGCCACGCGCGCAGAGGCATGCCTGATCCTCTGCAACCTCTTGGCACAGGGCTGAGCTGCCCTCATCCTCCGTACAGCAGCAGACCGTCAAGGAGATCCCGCTCCGACACTGTCAAGCGATCGTAGCCGAACGTCTCCAGAGCGGCCAGGACGATCACCGCTCCTGCCACGATGACCGGAGCGCGTCCGGCCTGCACGCAGGGGAGTGCCGCTCGCTCTTCCGTGGTCATAGCACTCAAGACCCCCGTGATACGGCGTACGGCCCCAACGGACAGCCCGCGCAGGTGCAGCACCTGTCCGTCGTATTCCTTCAGACCCGCATCCAGGCAGGCAAGCGTGGTGACGGTACCCGCCACCCCCACAAGACGCCGTGCGCCGGCGTCGGCGGCCGTTCGGGCTCGAGCCCTCGCTCCGGCTGCGGCGCCGGCCTCGGGAGCCCGGCCGAACCGCCCGCGCAACCCGGTGAAGACCCTCTCCGCGTCCCGGTAAACCGCCTCCAGCTCGTCCGGGGAGGGCGGGTCGGAGCTGATCCAACGCTGCGTCCCCCGACTGGCCCCTATCTCCAGACTCACGACGTCCACGACCCCATCGGCTGAGCAGGACATCAACTCAGTGCTGCCCCCGCCCACGTCGAGAAGCACCATGGGCCCTGCGGCGGACTCTGCCGGGAGATCCAAGCCCGCACCCGCGTAGGCCAATTCCGCCTCCCTCCGCCCCGAGAGAACCGTTGCCTTCACTCCGTTATCGCGACCCAGAGCCTCCATGAAGGCCTCTCCGTCGCAGGCCTCCCGAGCGGCGCTGGTTCCGGCCAGCACTATGTCGCCTGCCGCGTGAGCTCGGGCCTCACGCACGAAGCGGGCCACCACCTCGGCGGTCCTCCACCGGGATTCCGCAGCCAGGGGAGCCCCGGCCTGCAGACCCTGCCCCAGCCGGGTCACCTCCGCCCTGCGGACCACGGTCTGAGGGCGTCCGCCAACCACATCCGCCACCAACAATCGCACTGAGATGGTGCCGACGTCGATGACCGCCCGCCTCGCCTCCGGGATCCAACGAGCGCAGCGCCGGTCATGACACCAGCAGTCGCTCACCGGAGGGAGGAAGCGCTCCCAGGTCGCGCGGGCCTCGGAAATCAGGGATAACTCGGGGCCGCTCTGCGGATCCCCGCTTCCGGGGCGTCCTCCGTGCGCTATCCCGCCGAGCCACTCCGACATTACAGCGAGCAAAGCTGCTGCGTAGGCATGCAGACAAGAGGCCACCTGCGGCCCCTCCGGCCCGCCCACGCCCGCGTCCAGACGCGCCGCGCGCCGGATCGCGTCCGCGCGCCCACCGGCCAGTTCGGCGCGACGCTCCTGATAGAGCCGGGTCACCGTCCCCAGGTAGTCACGCAGGTCCTTCTCGGTTTGAGAGGCGGACTTGAACAGCCGGACTCCCCCAGCCGCCTCAGCCCTGCTGACCGCAGCAACCATGGTGGGGCAGGTGATGTACAGCAGTGTGGGATTGGGAGAGCCGTCGCTCAATAACGGCGCCGTTTCGATAATGGCTGCGTATCCGTGCGGACATCGCACTGCGATCCCGGTCAGATCGTGGGGCTGCCTGCCGAGTTGCCCCGCCACCACCGCCTCATCCCGAGGCTCTACCGCCCCTCCGGCAGACGCCGCAGTCACCGGGAGACGTCGGCCTTGGTCGCCTGCGCGATCACCGGGAAAGTGGGCCCCGAGAACGCAGGCCCTGAGGCTGCAGGCCCTGAGGCTGCAGCAGCGTCCGACAAGGCGGGCCTCGTTTCACCGATGTCCGTCTGACAGACGGCATCCGGCGCGCGGTCCGCAGCTGCAACGGTCGTAGTGGTGGTCGTAGAGGTGGAAGCGGCACCGGTGGGGGTCGAGGTGGAAGTCGTGCCGGTAGTCGATCGGTCAGATTCTGGATAGGTGGAGGATGTGATCGAGCTCCCTTCTAGTGGGAGAAGACTGAACGGTACAGGCCGGCCGGCGCTTCCGACGCCCCCTGAGCCCCCAGCCTGCAGCCCGATCACCACGATCAACACGAGCACCCCGATCAACACCCCGAGTGCCGGGACACGCGACCGCCGCTCCTT
>JAAYCW010000185.1 GCA_012729575.1 Actinomycetota bacterium
AGCCGTTGAACCGCAGGCCGGAGGCAGGATCGTATTCACGCGCGAAAGCTTCGGGATACTTGGCCATCCACTCCTCCATCTGGGCCATGCTGACCCGCTCCACGTCGGCCAGGTACCCGCTGGTGGCCTGACCGCCGGCGTGCTTGGAGGTTAAGCCTTTAGGCGAGATCACGTTGATGGCGCCGCCGCGATCCAGCGTGAAGTTGGGATCGATGAAGTCCGCCCGCGCTCCGTGATCCACAGAGATGCAGCCGGGCATGATCCGCTCCCACACCAGAGCACCGCAGAGTACGCTGCCGCGTTCGTTGTAAACCCGGACGATGTCGCCATCTTTGATACCGCGCGCTTCGGCATCCTTCGGGTTCATCCAGCAGGGCTCGTACCAGTAGCCGTCCCAGCCCCTGACCTTGCCGGTGACCGCTTCCTTGGTCCAGGGGATGTCGTCACCCTGAGCGTGAGTCCTCCAACGACCGTGGTTGCTCATGACCAGAAGCGGGAAGGCATTGGCTCGATAGCTCGAGATGCGCTCGTCGTGAGTGATGCCCTTCTCGATCCACTTGGGGATACCGGGGCGCTCCTCATCGGTGGGGAAGGCATTCTCCAAACTCTCGGACCAGAACTCCAGCTTACCGGTCGGAGTGGGCAGCGGGTTCTTCTTCGGGTCCTTGTAGAACTCATAGAGACCGGCCGGCCATCTCTCCCAATCCTTCTGGACGGGCAGCACGGTGTACTGCTTCTCCTTGAACTCTTCCCAAGGAGTCACCTGCTCGAAGTTCATGCCCACGTAGGTGCCCTTGACCAACTCTTCGTCGCTGAACCCGTCGGTAACTTCCTCGAGCATGCCCAACTTGTCTGCAATAGCGCAGACGACGTGGTAGTCGGTCCGGGACTCGCCGACGGGCTCGATGGCCCGGTTCATGAGCACGACGCTTTGGAAGCTGTCGCCCTCACGGATGCACGGGGAGATGTCGTCGCACTCAAGAGTAGTCGTGACCGGGAAGATGACGTCGGCGCACAACACGTCGTTCTCAAGCCATGGATGTTGAGCAACGACACACTCGATCTTCGGGTTGCGGAAGGCCTCCATGACCTCGCCGCCGCCGCCCCAGCAGGTGACGCGGCAGGGAGTATCGGTCCACATCATGTGGATCTCGGTACCACCCTTCTCCTTCGGAATGGGGTAGCTGTACTTCTTGTACTGGTCGGAGGTAGGTTCTTCGTGTCCGCCGGTGCCCCAGAAGTCGACCTTGCCGTCCCTGATCGCCTCTTCGATAAGTACCTTCGGGATCATCTGCTTGCCCCAAGCCGTCGGCGTACCCCGGTGGGGCTTCAGCAGACGCTCACCGTAGGGCTGCGAAGTAAGGCTGGCGAAGGGACCCATGTGGTCCGCGCCACCGGTGATGACGTTCTTGGGCATACCGGTGTATGCGATCTGCGCCTGATGGACGCCCGGTTTCCCCAGGCCCTGCATGCCCAGCAGGACACACTCGAGACGGGCCGGCTCGGTGGAGTACGGGCCACGAGCCATGCCGCCACCGAAGTAATGGCCGATGGTGACCACCTTCTTAGCCCAATCTCGGGCCAGCGCCTTGATGGTCCAAACCGGCACGCCGCATTTGGGAGACGCCCACTTCGGGGTCTTGGGAATGCCGTCTTCTTCGCCCAGCACGTAGGCCTTCACCTTGTCGAAGCCCACGGTGTGAGTCTCTACGTACTCCTTGTCGTACGTGCCTTCGGTGATCCATATGTACATGATCGCCAGCTGCAGGGCCGCGTCCGTATTGGGCAGGACGGGGATCCATTTGTCGGCATGGATGGCCGCGGCGTAGTTCAGATCTGGGTTGATGTACACCTGCTTCACGCCGATTTCTGTCCAGAAGTACAGCAGCCGGCTCGCGAACTGCCCGCGGAAACCCCAAGTCGTGGTCTCCGGGTCGCCGCCCCAGACCAACACCATATCGCTGTTCTGGCAGATGTCGTTCACGAGGTTGTCGTTGGGGGCCATCATGCCGATGTAGCCCTTGCCCCATATGTGCTTCGAGCCCCAATACCAGCCTTCCCAGCTGTCGGGGTTCCTGATCTGCTGCGTGAAACCACCCAGCTTGTCCAGTAGCAAGGTGGAGCAACCGTGAGGAGCGTGGACCATTTTGCACTCGCCGTGACCATCGCCCTGAACCAGGATGGCCAGCGGACCATACGCGTCGCAGATCCTCTTGACCTCGTCGGCCACGATCTGTGCCGCCTCATCCCAAGAGATCCGGACATACTTGCTCTTGCCCCGATTCTGTGGGTTACGCTCTCCCTTTGGGTCCCAATCAACCCGCTTGAGTGGGTACTTCACCCGGTTCGGCGAGTACGCCCTCTTCTTGTAGGCCAAGCTCCACGGCGCCGGGACCGACTTAAAGTATGGCTCCAGAGTCTTGCCGTTCTTGGTGATCTTCCACGGGTTGAACGTCTTGGGATCATACTTCTCATCCCAGTGGAGCGGACGGATACGGATGATCTTGCCGTCTTTGACGTCCACATTACACGGGCAGGCACCGAAGATTCCTCCGCTGAGCCCCAGTGCCTTGATGACCGTCTTGTCCGCACCTGTGCTATTAGCTGCCATCCAGTTACCCCTTCTACTCGCTTATCGATTCTAAGCTACTGCTTACGCGACAGCCCGATTGAGTACATCTTAATGCGTACGAGTAACACGCGGTCTGTTTTCAGAAAACTTTTCATCGGGAGCCCGCATTATTCCAGTTTTGTATGGATAGAGCAACCTATACGTCGCCGCCACGAAGCTCCACGTCGGATTACTTGGGAAGCGGATTGGTCCTGAGCACCTCTGTCGCCGCGGCCATGAAAGGCTGCGCCTCAGCGGTATCTCCCGGCAGCGCCAGCATCGACCCGTCGTCGAAATATAACTCCACCTGCGGCTTGGCGGCACGCATGAACAGGAAGTAATAGGCTCCGCCGGCCAGGCTCCCCAGGAAAGCCAGGACTCCGAACGCCGTGAGCCCGCGCTTCGCGTTATCTCTCACCTAGGCCTCCTCCGTCACTTGCTCTCCGTGACTCCCGCCGCCCACGGCCTCCCTGGCATCTCTCATGCAGGTACGAAGATCGTACAGGACCAGCCCTATGCGGCTGTTCTTCTTGCCGGTCGCCATGATGGTCATACCATCCGACGCGCCTTCTCTTGCAAGAAAGACATACCCCTGCGGGGCCTCCACAACCATTTGGGTGAGCGGCTGCGCGCCCATGTCCGCCGCCCGAGCTTCCCCAAGCCGAGCCAACTCTTCCGCCTGGGCTTTGGCAGCCGCCTGCACCTCCTCCGGCATATTGGAGGAAAGGATGCCATCCGGCCAGAACAGAATCGCCTTGTCGATGTCGGTGGAGATGTCGAGCATCTCCGCAAACGCCGCCTGGACCTCATCGTTCATCAGCGCCTCCTCTCCCGGCCTCAAGCCAATCCCCATGGGTAGTAGGTACGGCAGAGTTTATCACCCGGCCAGGACCCCACTGACAAGAAGAGGGGCCACCGCGCCGGCGCGCCCTCTGAAGAGCTGCCGGATCGCGGTGACCCCTCCGCAGAACGAACGTCGGCAAACGCTCGTCCAAGGTGAGACGGATTTCTTACATCATGCCGCCCATGCCGCCCATGCCACCCATGCCGCCGGGCATACCGGGACTTTCCTTCTCGGGCTTGTCGGCTACGATGACTTCGGTGGTCAGGATGTTCTTGGCGATGGAGGCCGCATTCTGCAGAGCCGAACGCGTGACCATTGCCGGGTCGATGATACCGGCCTTAACCATATCCTCGT
This sequence comes from Actinomycetota bacterium, assembly GCA_012729575.1. Lineage (GTDB taxonomy): Bacteria > Actinomycetota > Thermoleophilia > RBG-16-64-13 > RBG-16-64-13 > RBG-16-64-13. The sequence goes on from JAAYCW010000185.1 coordinate 3,810, forward strand.
ATTCGCCGGTGGCGATGTTCAGACCCACACCCTTGGCCCGGGTCCTCACTTCGTTCATGACCACGGAGCCTTCCAGACCGGCGTTATCGGCGAGCTGCCGCAGAGGCTCCTCCAGAGCGCGGGCCACGATGCGCACACCCGTGAGCTCGTCACCTTCGGCCTTGATGGCGTCCACAGCAGGCACCAACAGCACCTGGGCTACTCCGCCGCCCGGGACGATCCCTTCTTCCAAGGCCGCGCGGGTGGCGCTCAGGGCATCTTCAACCCGGTGTTTCTTCTCTTTGATCTCGGTCTCGGTTGCAGCACCCACCTTGACCACAGCCACGCCACCGGCCAGCTTGGCCAGCCGCTCCTGCAGCTTTTCGCGGTCGAAGTCGGAATCGGTGTTGTCAATCTCGGCCTTGAGTTGGTTGATGCGTGCTTTGATCTTGTCCAGTTCGCCCGCACCGTCGACGATGGTGGTGTTGTCCTTATCGACGACCACCTTGCGCGCCTTTCCGAGCTGCGACAGCTGGGTGTTCTCCAGCTTGAGGCCCATCTCGTCGCTGATGACCTCACCGCCGGTGAGGATGGCGATGTCTTCCAGCATACGCTTGCGGCGGTCGCCGAAGCCGGGGGCCTTGACCGCGATACCGGTGAAGGTGCCGCGCAGCTTGTTGACGATGAGAGTCGCGAGGGCTTCACCCTCGACGTCCTCGGCGATGATCAGAAGACCCTTGCCGGACTGGATGACCTTCTCCAGTATGGGCAGCAGATCCTGGACCGAGCCGATCTTCCGGTTGGCCATCAAGATGTACGGGTCTTCGAGGACCGCTTCCATCCGCTCGGCGTCGGTCACGAAGTAAGGAGAGATGTAACCCTTATCGAACTGCATACCCTCGGTGAACTCCAGATCCATGCCGAAGGTGTTTGATTCCTCGACGTTCACCACGCCGTCCTTGCCCACCTTCTCGATGGCGTCGGCAATAACGTCGCCGATCTCACGATCGTCTGAGGAGATGGTAGCCACCCGGGCGATGTCCTCTTTGCCCGAGATCTCCTTGGACATCTTCTTGATCTCCTCGACGGCCGTGTCCACAGCCTTCTCGATGCCGCGCTTGAGAGCCATGGGGTTCGCGCCGGCGGCCACGTTCTTGAGTCCCTCACGGACGATGGCCTGTGCCAGAAGAGTCGCGGTGGTGGTGCCGTCACCCGCGATGTCGTTGGTCTTGGTCGCCACCTCGCGCACCAACTGCGCGCCCTGATTCTCAAAAACGTCCTCAAGCTCGATCTCGCGAGCGATGGTCACACCGTCATTCGTGATGGTGGGGCTGCCGAACTTCTTGTCAAGCACCACGTACCGGCCTTTGGGACCGAGAGTGACTTTCACAGCGTCGGCCAGAGCGTTTACGCCCCGCTCCAGCGCCCGGCGGGCGTCTTCACCATACAAAAGCTCTTTTGCCATAAATCAAATCTCCTTGATTCCGGTTCTCGACAGAGGATCAGCCCTTGGGCAGGATGCCGATGAGGTCAGAGGCCCGAAGGACCAGGTACTCTTCCCCATCGAGCTTAAGTTCAGTCCCGGCGTACTTGGCGAACACCACGATGTCGCCCTCGGTCACCGGCATCGGGATGAGCTTGCCGTTATCATCGTACCGACCTGCTCCGGCAGCCATGACCTTACCCTTGGTCGGCTTCTCTTTCGCCGTGTCGGGAAGAACGATCCCGCTCTGGGTCTTCTCTTCCTGCTCCATGACCTGGACGACGACCCGGTCCTCGAGTGGCACTAGTTTCATGCACTACCCTCCTATCCATCGTTCTGACCGTCTTGCCGGCGCTTCTTCCGCCGGTCAAATATGACCTAATTTGCGACCCGCTTCGCACGATTGGCACTCTGACCAACCGAGTGCCAACTGCTCTCTATGTTATGCGCAGACTCAGGATTTGTCAAACCTACGGACTAGATAATTTTGAGCCGTGGAATCGCGGGTGCCGTTACACCGGCAGCGGCATGCACTGCCCCAGGGCAAGGGAAGCCGAGGCGTCCACGGGCAGATAGTCCGGATACTCCAAGCGAGGACCGGTCAATGCGGCCGCCCCGATCATGGCGGCGTTATCCGTACAGAATCGAATCGGCGGGATCACCACTGTCAGACCGGCTCTCGAACCCGCCTCCACCAGTCTTTTCCGCAACAGCGAGTTCGCCGCCACTCCCCCGGCTACCGCGAGGGTCTTCACCCTCTCCCGTTCCGCCGTCCGCACCGCCTTGCCTACCAGCGCCTCCACTATGGCCTTGCGATAGGATGCAGCGATATCAGCTGCTCGCGAGGTCCGTTCCGACGGCGCCATATCGCGCAGCAAGTAGTAGAGAGACGTCTTCACGCCCGAGAACGAGAAATCGGGCTTGGCGGAACGCTTGAGACCGATGGGGAAAGAGAATGCACTTGGATCCCCTCGTTCAGCCAGCTCATCGAGCTCTCGGCCCCCGGGATACCCCAGACCCAGCAGTCTGGCCCCTTTGTCAAAAGCCTCCCCGGCCGCGTCGTCCAGAGTCTGCCCAAGCAGACGGAAGGTCTCCCGATCCTCGACCCGGATAAGGAGTGTGTGCCCACCCGAGGCAACCAGGGTCACCATGGGTGTGGCGGCTTCGGGATTCGCCAGCCAGGCCGCCGCCAAGTGTCCATGCAGGTGATTCACGGGAAAGAACGGCAGCTTCCGGCTCCAGGCGATGGCCTTGGCCGTCTGCACGCCCACCAGGAGTGCTCCGATCAAGCCCGGTCCCACTGTGGCGGCGACTCCACCGATTTCGTCGATCGTGCACCCCGCCTCGAACACCGCTTCGCTCACGACCGCGGTCATGCGTTCCACGTGTGCACGGCTGGCGACTTCAGGAACCACCCCCCCATACTTCTCGTGGACGGCATCCTGAGAATGAGTCACACTCGACAGCACCTCACCATCCGGGGTGAGGACCGCAGCAGCCGAATCATCACAGGACGATTCTATCGCCAGCAGCGGTCCCTCCAGACCTCGGCCGCGCCCAGGCCCGCGGCCTGGATTCCGAGCCTCGCGCCCGGCAGCTCCCATTTGGCTGCTGCTGCGCCTAGACCAACACGGGCCGCCCGACTCGACATTCTCTTCGCCCGGCCGGCGGGCCATGACCAGTGCGTCCTCGCCGGTGTCGGGGTAGTACTGTTTCCTCACGCCGATGGTGGCGAAGCCATGCGACCTATACAAAGCCGCCGCCTCACTGTTGCCCGTCCTGACCTCCAGGATGACGGCCTTCCCCGCCTTCTCTGCCGCCTCCACGAAACCGCTCAGCAGCGCCCCCCCCACACAGCGCCGGCGCCGATCGGGCGCGACCGCCACGTCAAGCACATGCCACGCGTCGGGATAGCACCGGCCTACCAGAAACCCGATCACCGTGCCGGCGGAATCGACCGCCACCGAGGTCCAGCCGAGATGCTGCGCGAGTTCGTCGCGCAGCATCTCCTCCGTCCAAGGCGAACTAAACGAAGCCGCTTCGATCGCAACGACCGACGCCAGGTCTTGCGCCCTCATATGCCGGATGAGCAACTTCATCTCAGGTTCACTCACGTCCGGAGCGTCCGCGCCCGCCAACAATCTCGGCCCACGGATCCTTCATCTTGGTGATGTGGATATCGGCGTCCGGTGGGCGAACGTATATGGGAATCACCGCTTCGGGCGCGCCTGCGACGGCCACCGGCCCGGCAGTGGACCTCATGGCCTCACCCTCAGCTACGGCTCCCGCCCGCTCGGCTGTTGATCCTGTTTCAAGCGAGCTCAACAGCCAGGGGTTCAGCTCCCTTCCTTGCGGCCCAGCGCCGGCCGGTTCGCGCAGCAACTCCTGTCCCATCAAGAGCCTTTCCGGCTCCACTGCCGTCCGACTGAACTCCAGTCCCTTCAGATCCGCACCGATCAGATCCCGGTGTTCGGCCACGATCAGGACCCGCCTCTCGCTGCCGACTCCAGAATCCGCCAGCGTGGCACGTAGCGTGTCTCTCCCGCACACCAGGTAGGGTGCGGTCCGGGAGTACTCACACCTGACACCTTCATCAGGCTGATCACCGGCAGCGTTCCGCCCAACCGCCTCATAGATTCCAAGGAAGACCTGACTCCTGCGCGCGTCCACCGTAGGGACGATCACATCGGGAGGTTGGGAGCCGGCCTCGCGAGAAGCCGCAGCCGCTCCGGCAGCAACCGCGGCTAGAGTGCTCACGCCCAGCACGGGTATCTTCAGGGCCAAGCTCAAAGCCCGGCCCGTCGCCACCGTGATCCGCACTCCCGTGAAAGTCCCGGGGCCGGTTCCCACAACGATCGCCCCCAGGTCCCGCGGCTCTCTCCCCAGTTCCCTCAACATGTCGTCGAGCATCTGAAGGAGCACTCTGGACTGCCCATGGCCGTCGGTCTCGCTGCGCCGGGCGACCGTCTCCCAGTGATCCGCCTCCGCGGTCCGGCACTCCTCGCACGGGCGCGGCCGCAGCAGCGCCGCGCCGCAGACTCTGGTGGAGCCATCTAAGGTCAGCACCAAACGCTCAGTCATCGCCGAACGTCTCCTTCCAGCGCAGCCAAGCCTCTTCAGTTCCTGCCACTATCTCCAACACGCGCTTCTTCAACGACTCGTGACCGATGCTCACCGTCCAGTCGGCCTCGCCCAGACGGCCCACACCGGCTTCCGGCCACTCGACCAGCGTCACCGCCTCACCATCCACATATTCCTCCAGAGCCAGCGCATCGTCCTCGCCGATCTGATCGAGTCGATACAGATCGAGATGCCGGACGGTCAACCGCCCCGAGTAGATGTTGGCCAGCGTGAAGGAGGGACTGCGCACCGGGTCGGTCACGTCCAACGCCCTCGCGATAGCCCGAACGAATACCGTCTTGCCGGCCCCCAACGGCCCGTAAAGATAGACAAGGTCTCCCGGTCGCAGCGCCCGAGAGAAGTCACGACCGATGCGTTCCAGCTCACGCAGTCCGACCCCCGTCCGACTCAGAACCAGCTGCGGACCTTCTACCACAGAGGCAACTGCTCCGTGCGCGGGACCGGTAGGCGTGGACCACCCGATGGGTTCGGGCTTCCCACGTCACCGGACCCGTCGTCGCTCTTCTCGCCGCCCGACCCGTCACCCGCACCCTCCCCAGACACCGGCGGATTCAGAGCCTCCAAGCCTCTATCCAACAGCCGGCGCAGCTTGGCGAAGTCCTCCACCAGCACCCGGCGGTTGGCCGGTGTATATAGCGCGGCGGCGGGGTGGAAGACAGGGAAGACGATGGTGTCCACCCCGGCCAGTTCCCGAGCCTTTGCCTTTCCCCTGACCGCTGTCATGCTGAGGTTGGTGTCGGCAAGCAGTTTGGTAGCGAAGCGCCCCAGCGTGCAGACCACTCTCGGCCTGATGATGGCGATCTGCTCCATCAGAAACGGGCTGCAGGCGGCGATCTCATCCGGGGTAGGATCCCGATTCTCGGGAGGCCTGCATTTCACCACATTACCTATGTAGACGTCGCTCCTCGTGAGGCCTATGCCTTCAAGCAGCTCGTTGAGGAGCTTGCCCGCTTGGCCAACGAAGGGCACGCCCTGACGGTCTTCATGGAACCCGGGCCCTTCACCCACGAACAGGAGCTGCGCCCGAGGGTGACCCGCGCCAAAGACCATCTGACTGCGGCCCTTGCATAGACCGCAGCGCGAGCAATCGCGCAGGCTATCTTCCAGCACGCGCAGCGCCTGCTTTGCCTCGGCCACCTCGGAACTCGTAGCATGGTCGTCCATGGACTCCAGATTAGCAGATGGCATCGGGCCTCTGCCGCGCCGGTGCCGGGGTATCGTCCCCTGCGCCGCTGTGCCTACCGTTCCGGTGCGTTGCCCCACTTGTGCAGGACTGATATCCTTCCCAAGCCCTAAGAGGGCGATTGTCGACGCTTTGCACGAGGACCGGCTACCCGATGGAGGACTCGGATCCGTGAGCGACAGCAAACGTCTCTGCCGGCATGCCGCGAACACCCGGCCACGTCTGGTATCTGCAGTTAGAACCGGAACAGGCAGGTAGCACGTGGAGACCGCAGCGACATCATTACGTTTCGTCGTCATAGGCGCCGGACGCCTGGGGGCAGGCCTTGCCCTCGCCTTGCGGAAGAGAGGTGCCGACCTCTTAGGCTACACGGCGAATTCCCCCGCCGGACGCGCACGAGCCGAGACCTGGTTGGGCGGCCGGGCGACCACCGACCCCGACCTCCTCGTGTCCGGTGCCCCCCAACTGTATGTCGTCGCGGTGCCGGACGGGGCAATCTCAGAGGTGGCCGGACAGCTGGCTGAACTCATACGTCACGCCGCCGGCGCCACTGCGCCCTTCGTGGCGCACACCAGCGGAGCGACCTCAGTCAACGTCCTTCGCCCGTGCGAGGAGGCCGGTGCTTCTACCTTGGTCTTTCATCCCCTGCAGACCTTCAGCGAGCCTGTGACGGGCTCGGAGCGTTTCGCGGGCGCGGCGGTAGCGGTGACACCCTCCGACACACAAGACGGTGCACCCGCTTTGGCTTTCGGATGCGCACTGGCCGAAGCCTTGGGCGCCTACCCATTCCTCCTGCCGGACCACAAGCGCAGCCTCTACCATGCCGCTGCCAGCTTGGCCTGCAACTATTTGGTGACGCTGGAGCACCACGCTGAGCAACTCTTCGTCAAGGCGGGGCTGCCCGCGGACAGAGCGTCGTCCCTCTTTCTGCCGCTGGTGAGAGCCACCCTGGAGAACCTGGCCGAGCAGGGTTCGGTCGCGGCTCTGACCGGTCCCCTCAGCCGAGGCGATACCCGCACCATCGCCGGCCATCTGGCCGCCCTACTCGCAGAGGCCCCCCATCTTCTGCCCGTGTATCAGGCCCTCGGCCGGGCAACCCTTCCCCTCATCGAGGCCCGGGGCGAACTCGATCGAGAGTCGATCACTGCCATGGAGGAGCTTCTGCACAGTCCACCATCGGACCCCGCATGATCAACACCACCCAGGCAACCGGAGAGCATAATGGATGGAGACACGATGAGCGAAGGTAGAGCGCACGAAGAGAGAACCACCGAACCAGCCGAAACAGGCGACTTCACAACTAGAGAGGAACGGACTATGTCAGAGGCGTCGACGTCAACGGGCATCGCCACGGTGGTGACCGACCGCATATACTTCAACACCAAGGGCGATGCCGACATGGTCAACCTCACGGCCGACGTACGGCGCATCGTCAAGGAGACCGGGCTCACCGACGGAGCGGTGACCGTCTTCGTCCCCGGAGCTACGGGGGCCGTCACGACGCTTGAATTCGAGCCGGGCGTGGTCCAGGATTTCGCCAACCTCTTCGATCGCATCATCTCCCCCGCCGAACACTACGAACACAACGTCACCCACCCGGACTTGAACGGCCATGCGCACGTGCGCGCCGGTTTGCTGGGCCCTTCCCTCGTCTTCCCGTTCGAGAACAGAGAACTCTGTCTGGGGCGCTGGCAGGAGATATGCTTCGTGTGCTTCGACAACCGTCCCAGAGAACGCACGGTCATCGTGCAGGCTCTGGGCGTACGCTGATCCTGGATTCCAATCACTCCCAACATCCGCAGATCGTCATGTCAGAAGGAGAAGGACCTCATGAAACCGGTACTGCAATTGGCTCTCGACTTCGTCGACCTGCCTCGCGCTCTGCAGGTGGCAGAGGAAGCCGTCGCCGGTGGGGCGGACTGGCTGGAAGCGGGGACTCCCCTCATCAAGAGTGAAGGTCTTCAGGCCCTTCGAGAGCTCAAGGCCCGCTGGCCGGGAAAGACCATCGTGGCCGATATGAAGACCATGGACGCCGGCCGCGCAGAAGTGGAGTGCGCCGCCAAGGCCGGCGCCCGGGTCGTCGGGGTTCTGGGCGCCGCGTCTGACGCCACCATCAAGGAGTGCGTGGAGGCCGCGCGCAACTACGGAGCCGAGATCGTGGTGGATATGATCCAGGTGGAAGATGTAGTGGCACGAGCCAGGGCTGTGGAGGAGATGGGCGCCAACTACGTCGGCATCCATTTGGCGATCGACGAACAGATGCAGGGGAAGACGCCCTGGGAGAAGCTGCGCGAGGTGGCCAAGGCGGTGTCTGTACCCATAGCCGTGGCCGGCGGCATCAATTCCGAGACCGCTGCACTCGCCGTCGAAGCGGGAGCTTCGATTGTCATAGTAGGCGGAGCCATCACCAAGTCGGTGAACGCGACCGAGGCTACTAAGGCCGTCAAGGAGGCGATGGAGACGGGCCGGGCGGTGGAGTCCGAGTACTTCGTCCGCGCCACCGGTCCGGACATCCGGGAGATGCTCTCCAGGGTCTCAGCCGCGAACGTCTCCGACGCCCTCCACCGCACCGGCGACATCCCCGGCATGAGACCTCTCGCTCCCGGGACCAAGATGGTGGGACCAGCCTTGACCGTCCGCACTGCGCCCGGCGACTGGGCGAAGCCGGTGGAGGCCATTGACATGGCGGAGCCCGGTGATGTGCTGGTCATCGACGCGGGCAACGTCCTACCCGCATGCTGGGGAGAACTGGCCACCAACTCGGCCATCCAACGCAAACTGGCGGGAGTGGTCATATACGGCGCTGCCCGCGACACCGGCGATATTCGAGAGCTCGGTTTCCCTCTCTTCTCGACCCTCATCAGTCCCACCGCGGCCGAAGCGAAAGGGTTTGGTGAGATCGGCGTACCCATCCGCATCGCCGGAGTGAACGTCTCTCCGGGTGATTGGATCATCGGAGACGATGACGGCGTCTGCGTGATCCCCAAAGAGAAGGCCGTTGAGTACACCAACCGGGCGATGGACGTGCTCGAGAAGGAGAACCGTTTGCGGGCGGAGATCCAGGCCGGTAGCACTTTGTGCGAGGTGGGATACCTGCTGCGCTGGGAGAAGAAGTGACCCATGTGACCCTTCCGCTCTGAGGTCGAGACCGCGTGGGAGGAACGCATGTCGATTTTCAGGTGGACCGCTCCGCTGCTTCAGTTCGCCGCCCGGCGGTGGTCTGAGGATGATTTCCGGCTTCTGGCCGACAGACTCGCGCCATTCGTTCCCAGAGGTGGGGTCTTGGCCGATCTGGGGGGCGGCACGGGCGATCTGGGCCTTGGAGTGGCTCGAGCCCTGGGTGCGCGGGTGGTGGTCGTGGACCCGATCGAGCAGATGCTTCTTCGAGTCCCTGCCGACCCGCTTGCCTCGGTCTGCCTTGCGACGGCAGAGGCCCTACCCTTCCCGGAAGACTACCTCGACGGACTCCTATGTTGTGACGCGTTCCACCACTTCAAAGACCAGGACATAGCCGCTGCAGAGATGGCGCGTGTCGTCCGGACCGGAGGAGGCATCCTCATCCTCGACGCCGCCCCGGTCGGCGTGTACCGGGCCGTGGCCGCGGCCGAGCGCCTTCTCGGGGAACCCGCGGGGTTTCGCAAGCCGGACGACCTAG
>JAAYCW010000186.1 GCA_012729575.1 Actinomycetota bacterium
GGAGTCGTCCGCTACCCACCACCACCTGAGGCTATCGAGGCGGTGCGCGCCACCCTTGACCGGCCCTCGACACATGGGTACGACGACGGCACAGGTCTTCCGTCGCTTCGAACAGCGATTGCGCAGAAGCTGAGGACGGATAACCGCATCGATGTAGAGAAGGGCAGCCGCATCATGGTGACAGCCGGCGCCAATATGGCCTTCGTGCACGCCGTGCTGGCCACTACCTGCCCCGGCGACGAGATTGTGCTGCCTCTCCCCTTCTATTTCAATCACGAGATGGCCGTCAGGATGGCAGGCTGCCGGGCCGTATGCGTACCCACCGACGATCGCTATCAACTCCGTGCCGGGGCGATCTCCGATGCTCTGACCTCCCGCACTCGCGCCATCGTTACCATCTCGCCCAACAATCCCAGCGGGGCTGTGCTGGGCGAGGATTCTCTTCGGCAGGTGAACCGCCTCTGCGCGGAACGGGGCCTGTACCACATTTCGGACGAGCCTTACGAGTACTTCACATACGGATCGGCGCGGCACGTCTCTCCGGGTTCGTTTCCCGAGGCGGCTGCCCACACCATCTCGCTGTTCTCCCTGTCGAAGGCCTATGGCATGGCCGGCTGGCGAGTGGGATACATGGTCTACCCCGAACACCTCGCCCCCGCACTGATCAAGAGTCAGGACACCATCCTTATCTGCCCGACCATAGCCGCCCAGATCGCGGCCGCTGCCGCGTTGGATGTGGGACGCGCCTATTGTGAGCCCCACGTCCGCGAGCTGAGCGCCATCCGGGACATCGTGTTCGAGAGGCTCGCGGAACTTGGAGATCTCATCTCGGTGCCCGTAGCCGACGGCGCCTTTTATATACTGCTGAGAGTGGACACCGGAATGGAGCCCCTGTCACTGGCGGAGCGCTTGATCCGCGAGCACAAGGTGGCGGTCATACCCGGGACCACCTTCGGGATGACGGAAGGATGCTATCTCCGAGTGGCCTTTGGGGCTTTGGAGCGGGATACGGTCGCCGTAGGTGTCGGTCGTCTGGTCGAGGGGCTGCGCGCCATCTGCGGATGATCCGGGTTATCCTAGGAAAAATGATCCATAAGGCTGATCGACGGGCCGGCGCGCAGCCCGGCCCCGGGCCAGCATGGCCCACGGCAACCACGTGAAGGAGGACACGCCAATGACTACACCCATCACCGAAGCCCTCAAAGAGCGGCGCGCTATCCGCAGGTATCTGCCCAAGCCGGTGCCGGACGATCTGCTGAAGGAGATCCTGGCGGAAGCGCGGTGGGCGCCCTCAGCCACGAACACTCAGTCCACATACGTCTACGTGCTCTCCGGGGAGCCGTTCGAGCAGTTCAAGACCGAGCTTAAGATGTATTCGGAGTCGGAGGTTCCGGAAGCTCCCGACCTGGTGAACACGCGTGACATGCCGCCTGAACTGAAGGCCCGGCAGGAAGAGCTGTTCCGCACCCGGATGTCCTTCATCGCCGCCGAAGAAGCCAAGATGGGCATCAAGCCCCAGGATCCCCCGGTCCCCCCGTTGGTAGCCGGAGCCGCGATCTTCGGCGCCCCGCTCGTCCTGGTCTTGGCCATGCCGAAGATCATCGGACTACCCTACGGGTGCTTCGACGCCGGCATGCTTGCTCAGTCCATCGCCCTGGCCGCACACGTCCGCGGCCTCGGTACCTGCATCACCGGATCGAACGTCCGCTATGCCGAGTTACTGAGAAAGGTGCTCCCCGGCACCGACGACAAGAGCTTCATCGTGGCCATCGCCATGGGCTACCCCGACCTGGAGGCCCCGGTCAACCGCTTCCCCCGGACGCGGATACCGGTGGATGAGTTCGTGACCTTCGTGAGGTAACGGCAACCGTTCGGGGCCCGTGCCGGGGTCTTGCGACCCCGGCACGGGCCCCCCCGGTCCAAACCGGTCAGGCCTACAGCGATCCCGTCACAGCTCCGACAACACTCGGACGGCCGCCTCTTCATCCTCCGCCGAATCCACCCCTACGTGGACCACGAACTTGGTCCCGAGGACGGCAGCGGAGAAACCCCGCATGTTGATCCCGGCATCCCCGATCGCCTTCGACACCTTCGTGGCCGCTCCCGGTTCGTTATCCCCCTCCACTCTGACGGAGTGAAGCTTGGATGTGACCAGAAAACCGGCCGACGCCGCCGCCCGTACCTCGCGATCACCTTGGAGGGGCGTCACGAACACAACCCCGCTTCCCGGCTTCTCCGGCGTCCGACGGACTACGATGAAGTCCAGATCGGCCCCGGCCTCCGTGAGTGCGGATAGCTTAGCCGCCAGAGCTCCGGGCTTGTCGTCAAGACCGGCCGCCCACACATCCTCCCGCCCGACCAGCACGTCCATGACCACTCCTCTCATAGCAGCAAGCACCGACCTACTTGCAGGCAACTTACCCACACCGCCCAAAGCCCATGCCCGGTGCTTCCCTCCAATCGCTTCAAAGACAACCCCTGCCGCGAGCCAAGAAGCACACGCGCCCTGGACAACGCGGCCTCCATACCGCATCCTTGTAGACTGAACACTGATGATCCATTCTCAACGCATTGAGGTAATCCACAGATGAAGCGAGCGGTCGTACTCTACTGGTCCCATACCGGCAACACCGAGAAAGTCGCGTCCAGCATCCATGAGGGTCTCGAATCGGGAGGTTTCGACGTCTCCACCATTCCGGTGAAGGACGCCGGCGAGATGGACTTCTTCGACTACGATCTTGTGTGTGTCGGCTTTCCTTCCTACAGCTGGCACCCGCCCAAACCTATGGACGACTTCCTACAGGCGCGGTTCAAACACTACCGTTCCACGGGCCGAGTCCTCCCGAGTGCACCCGCAGTGCCCGGCAAGAACGCTCTGGTCTTCTGCACCTACTCCGGACCGCACACCGGCATCCGAGAGGCGATACCGGCGGGTAAGTACGCCGGGCAGTTCTTCGAGCACCTGGGCTTCACAGTAGTGGACGAATGGTACGTATTGGCGGAGTTCCGCGGAAACGAGGAGTTCAGCACCAAGGGACGGATGGGCAACATCAAGGGGCTGCCCAGCGAAGACGACCTCCGAAGGATCAAGGACCAGGCCCGTCTGCTCGCTCTACGTCTGTAGCCCACTGGTAAACCACGAAACGGGATCTGCAGACGTGGGCCTCCTGTGGTCGATGTAACCCCAGTACTCACCCACCGATGCGGCAGCATAACCCTCAACGAAAGGGTGAACCTTCATCAAACCTTGGGGAGATCACCACCACACCGGATTGGTCGCCAAACCGTGCTTTCCGGCCGCTGTGCTGTATCGTAGATGGGTTCCGGCAAAGGCGCTCAACTCCTCCAGAGGGCGATGTCCCCCAGATTGAGATCGGAAGCGGTGATATCGACCGGCCCGAGCTTCTGAGTGAGGTAGCCCTCTCTCTCGATGACGACCAGGTAGGTGCCCTCCGCAAGACCCTTCAGCCAGAAGTCCCCATAGTTGTCGGTGGTGACCGTCACAGCCTCCCCCGTGTCCCCATTGGTGGCGGTGACGGTGGCCC
>JAAYCW010000187.1 GCA_012729575.1 Actinomycetota bacterium
GCAGCCCATAGCCCAAGGGCCTTGACCGTCGCTACCACCCGGTATCCAAGGTCGGCAAGCGGTCTCGACATGGCTTCGGCTGCGAATCCCAGATATTGCTCATCGTTCTGCTCGGCTACGGTCACCACGGCGGCGTAGCCGCCTCCGAGGGCTTCCCGGACGCCCACCCAGCAGGAGCGGTCTTCCTCGTCGAAAGCTTCCAGGCAGTAACAGCGCTCAAGGAAGGCTTTCATCCGCGAGCTCACATTGTAGAAGTAAACGGGAGATCCGAGCACCAATCCATCCGCCCGCAGCAGGAGGGGGTACAGGTCTTGCATGTCGTCCTGGATAACGCATCTGTGGTCGTCTCGACAAGCCTCGCACCCTCTGCAGCCCTCGATGCAGTGATCACGTAGTGTCACGAGTTGGGTTTGGGCACCCGATGCCTCAGCGGCCTTCAGGACCTCCGCAACCAGGGCGTGAGTGTTCCCGCCCCTTCTTCCGCTACCGACGATACCGAGGATCATCATGCGGCCGTCTGCATCCATCACAGCCCCCCTTGGCAGAAAGGGAAGCACCCCTCCGGTCCGTGCCCTGGTGGGGACGGACCGGAGGGGTGCTCTTCACGCGTCGTTGACTGCTTTGCGGCGAATGGACCCAGCTACTTGCCCAGCCAGCCGTTCACCATGTCTTGATTACCAGGCTCGCTCAGCCACGCCTCGACGGCTTCTTCCTCGCGGCCTGCCCCGTATTCATCGATGACGAACAGGGACAGCGACGCCAGGGCATCGTCGTCCATTTTGAAGTTGGACAGCCAAGTCGCGACTTCCGGATAGTCTTCGGAGAAACCCAGACGGGCCAGGAGATGGATCTTGTCACCCTCGCCGAAGAGACCCTGAGGATCTTCCAGGTCCTTCAACTCCAGAGCTCCGTAGATCCAGTGCGGTCTCCAGAGAGTCACCACTATGGGCTGCTCTTGGTCGTAGGCCCTCTTCAACTCGGCGAGCATGGCGGGGGTACTTCCTTCCAGCAGTTCGTACCCGTCGAGCTCGTAACCCGGCATGACCGCCTCACGAGTGAGCCGGGTCAGGCCGGCACCCGGTTCGATGCCGACTATCTGGCCGCCGAAGAGATCGGCCTTGCCCTTCAAATCGGCGATGCTGTTCACGTCGTCCATATAGGCCGGCACCGTGAGTTCCAGAGTACCCTTGTCGTACCAGACGTTGATGTCCTCGATTTGGTCACCAAACTCGTTCCAGTAATCCTCGTGCGTCACCGGGAGCCAGGCATCCGTGAAGAAATCCAGGTCTCCGGCTGCCAATCCCGCATACACGGGAGCAGCATCAAGCTGGGTGAGGGTCACCTTGTATCCTTCGTCCTCGAGTATCCTCTTCCACATGTAGGTCGTGGCGATGCACTCGTCCCACGCGATCCAGCCTATGTTGACCTCGCCGAGGTCGCCGGACGGCGGCGCAGTCGTGTCGGTCGCCGCCGGAGCAGTCGTCTCGGGCGACGATGAGGTCGTTGTCTCCTCAGTGTCGTCTCCGCACGCGGCCAGTCCGAATGAGAACATGGCCAGCAGTAACGCCATGAGCAGGCCGATCAGGGCCGTGCGCGAGATTCTTGTCTTCTTTTCTCTTTGGGAATTCATATACACTCCTTCGTTCTTCTGGTCACCCCTGACTCTGATAGAACCGATAGACACTCCCCTTCCGTATCACGCCGTTCCGGCCCTTTCGCTGGTTCTCTTGCCGCTCAGGACCGCGGTCAAACGATCCAGGTAGATGGCCAATATCACCACCGCCAGGCCACCCTCAAAACCCAGACCCACATCAAGCCTCATGACGCCGCGGTACACCACGGCCCCGAGGCCTCCTGCCCCTACGATGCCCGCCATGACCACCATGGAAAGCGCCAGCATGATCACCTGGTTGATGCCTGCCATGATGGTCGGCATGGCCAATGGGATCTGAATGCTCCTCAACACCTTGAAGCTCTTCGCTCCGAACGCCTCGGCGGCCTCCACCACTTCTTTGTCGACCTGACGTATGCCGAGTTCGGTCAATCTGACCGCAGGGGGCATTGCGAAGATCACCGTAGCGAACACACCCGGGACTTTTCCGATCCCGAAGAAGATGATGGCCGGTATCAGGTAGACAAAAGCAGGCATGGTCTGCATGAAGTCGAGGATCGGCCTGAGGGTGGCACTCGCGATCTCGTTCCTGGCGGCTAAGATCCCCAGCGGTAGCCCGATGATGGCGGCAATGATGGCAGAGACGAGAACCAGCGACAGCGTCGACATGGCGTCGGCCCACAGCAGCATGCTATGGATGAGTACGAAACCGACAAACGAGGCCGCTCCGAACATGAAACTCCTGGCCCGCCACCCTATGAGGCCCAAGATGCCCGCCATCACAAAGGGAGACGGCCAAAGGAGCGCTGTTTCGAGACCACCGGTCATGGCCTTCACCACCGTGCTCAGGAAGCCGAACAGGCCGCTGAGAGAGGTGGTCAGCCAGCCGACTACCGAGTCGACCCAATCACCCAAGGGTACGCGGAACTCAGCGAATAGCCATACGAAGAGCGCGGCCAGCGCCAGCACTACGGCGATCCGCACGAGCATCTTCCGCCGTCTACCGCTGGCCTGCTCCTCCTGGAACTTCTTCACCGCGCGTTTATGACTGCGCTTATCAGTTGCGATGGCCGGTCCCTCCTATCCCAGGTCGGCGGGGGCTTCTTCAGTGTCGACCGCCTCGGCCGGCTCCCCTTCGTTGTCGGTATCGGCATCCGCACCGTTGCTCACGGTCCCCGGCTCTCCGAGAGCCATGAGTAGCGTCACTCTCGGTATGACTCCCAGCAGCTTTCCATCCTTGACCACCGGCAGCGGGAGCTGCGACTCGGCAGAAGTGACGAACAGTTCGGAGATCGGGGTGTCCGGATCAACCGTCGCCACATCGGTGTGGAGGATCCCATCCAGTCGGTGTTCGCCCCGCCTAACAGCGGCGATGAGCTCGTCGTCCAGAGTGGTTCCCATGAGCCGGCGGTTGGGACCCACCACAAAGAGGGCGGATACCTGTCGCTCCCGCATGGCCTTAAGCGCGGCCGTCGGCCCTTCCCGGGCCAGTATGACCGCGGTGGGCTCCTGCATTATCGAGCCGGCGGTGAGCACTCGAGAACGATCCACCTGTTTGACGAACGTAGCCACGTACTCTGTAGCCGGGTTCGTGAGGATCTCCTCGGCAGTGCCTATCTGGTCTATGACCCCACCCTTCAATATGGCGATGCGGTCACCCAGGAACATAGCTTCGTTCAGATCGTGGGTGATGAAGACGATGGTCTTCTTCAGTTCGCTCTGGAGATTGACGAGTTGTTGCTGCATCTCACTGCGTATGAGAGGGTCGAGCGCACTGAAGGCCTCATCCATCAACAATATGTCAGAATTCGTGGCCAAGGCCCGGGCCAGCCCCACCCGCTGTTGCATACCGCCCGACAGCTGATGGGGCATCTTGTCTTCCCAGCCTGCCAGTCCCACCATTTCCAGTGCCTCAAGTGACCTGGTCTTGATCGTGGCCTTGTCTTCTCCCTTGACCTCCAGGCCCCAGCCTGTGTTATCGAGAACCGTGTAGTGGGGGAAGAGGCCGAAGTGCTGAAACACCATGCTGAGCTTCTCGAGCCTTGCCCTTCTCAACTCCTTATGGTCCAGCTTGACGATGTCTGTGCCGTCGATCATGATCGTGCCGGCCGTCGGTTCGTAGAGGCGGTTTATGCAGCGGATCAGGGTGGATTTCCCCGAACCAGACAGACCCATCACCACGAAAATCTCGCCCTGCTGCACGTCGAAGGAGGCGTCGATCACCGCCGGGACCACATCCAGCCGGTCCCGCACCTCTTTGACAGGAGCACCGTCTCTCAGCAGCTCGTAGGCACGTACGCTGTTCCTGCCGAAGATCTTGTAGAGTCTTCTGATCTCGATCTTTGTCATAACCAATTCCTGATCCTCTTCGGGGCCGTGCGCATAAACCTCGATCACGCCGCAACCGCTCTTGGAACCATGCCCCTCGCAGCCCGTAGCCGGTGCACGTGCGCAACGACATCTGTTGCCGGAACAACACTGCGGGCTAACACAGACGGCTGCGGCCAACACACTGGGCATGTCTGTTTTTGGAAACGGGCCCATGTGGGACCCGTTGAATGAAGCTGGCCACGCACA
>JAAYCW010000043.1 GCA_012729575.1 Actinomycetota bacterium
AGATGCTGTCTTGCAGCTTCGTCATCCTTGAAGAATTCGCTGTCTAGAACACTCATCACACACCCCGTTCTCTCTTGGTGTGTTAAGTATATGCCCTGAGCCGTGGTTTGTCAAGTATATAAGTCCCTTTCTTTTGGGCGGTCGCGCGGGGTCGCGGGTTTGTCTCGCAGACCTGAGCCCCTATAATGGCTGCGGGGTAACGTCGCAGGCAAACCTCAGCCAGGCGGAGGGAAGTGCAGTTATGAAGAAGACCGAATGGGACGTCCGCGGAGTCATCGTTCCACTTATCACCCCTTTCAAGGCTGATCTCAGCGTTGATTACGAGGGTCTCGCGACGCTCGTGGACTACTTCATCGAAGAAGTGGGCTGCGATGCCTTGCTGCCCTGCGGAACCACCGGGGAATCGCCGACCTTGTCATACCGTGAGCACGTAGACGTCATCCGCACTGTAGTGGACCGCTGCAAGGGGCGCGTTCCGGTCATAGCGTCGGCAGGATCGAATTCCACGCAGGAGGCGGTCCAGTTGACCAGGATGGCTCAGGAGGTGGGGGCGGACGCGACGCTGCAGGTGGGTCCCTATTACAACAAACCCACCCAAGAAGGTATCTTCAACCACTATTCGGCCATCGCCGAAGCCTCCAGGCTCCCGCTCATCATCTATAACATCCCCGGGAGGACAGGCCGCAATATCGAGCCTCAGACCATCGCCCGGCTCTGGGAAGCCACGCCCAATGTGATCGGACTCAAGGATTGTTCGAACGACGTCCATCAGACGATGATGATCTACCGCTCTACCGATCCAGAGACTTTCAAGATCTACTGCGGTGAGGACATCATGACCTTCACGTTGCTCTGTCATGGGAGCGCGGGCGCCATCGCCGCCGTAGCGCACGTGGTGGGGCGGGAGGTCAAGGCCATGTGCGACGCGGTGTGGAGCGGCCGCTTGAGCGAGGCACGCGACATCCACTACCGCATAATGGACGTGGTGGATGCGCTCTTCGTCGAGCCCAACCCGACTCCGGTCAAACAGGCCCTCGAGTGGCTGGGCCTTCCGGCGGGTCCGCTGCGTCCCCCACTGGAGCGGATGACGCCGGCCGGGCAGGAGATTCTGCGTACCGCGCTCAAGGCCGGGGGGTGGCTTAGCTAGTTTGCAGATCGCGTGGTCCACGCGACCGACCCTCGAACCAAAGTCGTATCGACCTCTCCATTCTCGGCGACTAAGCTGACTCCCGTGGGATAAGACGTTAAGCCGCGGTCCAAAAGGGCCGATATAGGTACGTGGCGCACAAATCTCCAGGGAGGCCTCTTGCCTTACGTGGTATACGCATTCTCTTTGCTGCTGGGCCTTGTTCTCGGCAGCTTCCTCAACGTGGTGATCTATCGCCTGCCGCGGCACGAGTCCCTCATACGGCCGGGATCGCGTTGTCCCGGTTGCGGTACAAGCATCCACTGTTACGACAACATCCCGGTTTTGAGCTGGCTTGTATTGCGAGGACGGTGCCGCGCGTGCCAAATGCGGATTTCTTGCCGGTATCCACTGGTCGAGGCCATTACCGGCTTGGCTTTCCTCCTTGCAATGTGGCGCTTCGGTCTGACCTGGCCGGTACTAGTGGCGTGGGCGTTCATCGCTGCCATGGTCGCCATCGCCTTCATCGACTACGACCACATGATCATTCCCAATAAGATCGTACTTCCGGGAGCGCTGCTGGGGCTGATTGCATCCGTCGCACTTGAGCCCCAGAGATGGTGGGTATATGTGGCCGGCAGTTTGGGAGCAGCCGCCTTCATGCTTGTCTTGGCCATGCTATGGCCGGGAGGTATGGGGCCCGGAGACATCAAGATGGCCCTCTTCATGGGGGCCGTGCTGGGCGCCCATGTGATGGTCGCCCTGTTCGCCGCCTTCCTCTTCGGAAGCATCGCGGGAATCTACATGATGGTGGTTCAGAAGCGCTCGCGCAAAGCCAAGATCCCTTTCGGTCCCTATCTGGCACTGGGAGCGGTCTTGGCCGTTCTACTCGGAGAGACCATCTTGCGCAACTATCAAAGTCTTTACAGCTAGAGAGGAATTCCAACCGGGACTTAGAAATGTCCATAGGCAAGCATTTACATGTTAGAGTTGAGCATGAGTGGACGGGGTACTTTCACAGACGGGCCTTGAAGTATAGACTGATGACTGCTGTGGGCGTACGAGTGAGGTGAGTGGGTGGGACTAAGCCTTTCGGGAACGGGGCAACTGGCCCTTGACATCGGCGGATCGAGTCTTCTTGCTCTGCAAGTGAGCGGTAACGCCGGGCGTCTGAAACTAAGGGGCTGTTACGAGTGGCCTCTCTCTGACGGGCTGGTCGTCGACGGGGAGGTCGTTGATGTCGATCTTCTCGCCCGCGAACTCAAGGCGTTCGCCGGCCAGTACAAGTTGCGTGGACGGCCCGTAGTGCTGGCGGTGGGCAACCAGAAGGTCATCGTCAGGAATATCGACATGCCTGAGATGACCGAGGAGGAGCTACGTGGGGCCATCGAGTTCCAGGCTCAGGACTACATACCCATCCCCGTTGAAGAGGCGGTGCTGGATTTCCAGGTAGTCGGCAAGAGTGTGAGTGCGGATGGTGCCTCGCGTCAGGAGGTCCTTCTCGTAGCCGCTCAAAGTACAATGATCTCCATGTTCACGGCCGCGGTCAGACAGGCCGGTCTCAAGGTCGCCGGCATCGACATCTCCAGCATGGCCCTGGTGCGAGCTCTCGTACCGCAGCCGTCGGTTCTCCCCGAGGCTTCTCAGGGCGTTGTGTGCCGTGCGATCGCGGACATATCGTCGTCCGTATCAACGTTGGTAGTCGCTGTGGGGGGATCCCTCAAGTTCACCCGTATCATCAACTTCTCGAGTGACCGTTTCACCCGGGTCCTCGGCGAGCATTTGGGCATACCGAGCGAAGATGCGCAGGGCCTGGTGCAGCACGTTGGGCTGCCCGGACCATTACCAGTGGAAGAGGGGGTTTTCGCGGACGAAGCTGTGGAGGAGGCTCGTGAAAGGCTTCTCGGCCCGGCTTCGGAACTCAGCGATGAGATCCGGCGGTCCCTGCACTACTATCAGGGGCAACCGTCGGCAGTCCCTGCCACCGAGTTGATCCTGAGTGGGCGTGGAGCCTTGGTCAGAAATCTTGACGCGCATCTGGCGGAGGCTCTTGATATTAAGGTCACTATCGGCAATCCCCTTGTGCACGTGGCGGAGAATGCCTCCAAAGTCCCCGATGCCTCCTTAGCATTGATGGCTCCATATCTGTCGATAGCCGTTGGCTTGGCTCTCCCCGAGGAGGACTGATTTGGCCCGGCGCATCAATCTGGTACCCGCTTCCGAGAGGGCACGCACAACGACTAACTTCGGCATGTTGGGTCTGGTGGCCGGCGTGATCATCGTTCTTTTCGCCCTCGGCCTGACCTACTATCTGCTTGGGAATACGCTGGACGATCGCGAGCGAGAACTGGCCGACGTTCGGCAGCAAAGAGAACTTGTTGAGAGCCAGGCGGCTACTCTTGCGCAGTATGAGGTCCTTGCCGCCCGAAGAGCGAGGATGGAGCAGGTGGTACAGGCGGTATACGCCGGCCGGACGCTGGTCACCGACGTTCTGGATGGTGTCAGCTTGGTGGTACCGGAGGAAGTATGGTTCCAAAGTCTCAATCTCTCCGCTGCGGAACCCACGGCTGTGATCGCTTCGGGTGGGGGAAGCCAGGCGACCGAGGGTGGACGGTTGTCCATCGAAGGGTCTACGTACACGTTTGAAGACGTCGCGCAGTTCCTGGTTCGCCTGCAGCTGATCAAGGCGTTTGCCGATGTCGACCTGGGCGCTGCGGGTGATGCGAGCGAAACCGGGAAGACGAAATCGTTCTCCATCGACGCACTGATCACGAATACTCAGGATCCTGAGGCACCTCTTCCGGTGAGCCAGGTGGAGGTGGAGGGGCTGTGACCAACCGAGTCCGCATGGTGCTGATCGCTCTCGCGGTTGTAGTCGTCGCCCTTCTGGTGTGGTTCTTCCTGCTCGATCCCATCCGTGATGACATTGCCGCGACGGAGACCCAGATAGAAGAAGAGCAGACGCGACTGTCCCAGGCTCAGATGAAACTGGCGCAGGCGGAAGCCACCCGCGAAGAGGGGCGGAAGAACCAGGCTCGGCTTCTGGAACTGGCGAAGATGATGCCGACCACAGAGGAGGTGCCCAGTCTGCTGCTGCAGATTCAGGACCTGGCCGATCAATCTGGTATACGGTTCATCGCCGTAACCCCGGGCAACGCCCAAGAATCCGAGAAGGCAGACTACCGGATTCTGCCCCTGAATCTGGAGTTCAGCGGAACCTTCTTCGATATCAGCGATTTCGTCTGGCGGGCTGAGCAGATGGTTTCTGGGCCAGGCAGACTGCTGGCGGTCAAGGACCTTCAGCTGGCCTTGGGTGGAGCGCAGGAGGCCACGGGGGCCGGGGTCAGTCCCGAGCTCTCAGTCAGTATGACTATGTACGCTTTCTTGGCCGGAGGCGAGAGTGGGGTACCTGTCCCGGTCCAACCGGCCACCGTCACAACGGACGAGACCGCGACCACCTCGGATGAGCAGTGAGCGAGGGGGTCAGAGATGGATGGTTGGGGCTGATATGAGAAGAAGTCCAAGGACATACAGACGTTTTGTCGCGGCGCTGCTGGTGTTGGCAGGGCTGGGCCTGCTCTTCATCGGATGCGGAGGAGACGACACGAATGGCTCGGCCACGGAGCCGTCTCAGCGACAGCGCATCACGCCCACTCCTACGGTGGCGGCACTTGCTCAAGGACTGACTACAGCTGATGCCGAGGAGCTGTCGACTTTCAAGAGCAAGGATCCTTTCATACAGCAGGCTGTCGAAGTCAGTACCACCGTGAGCACCACGAACACCACCTCTCCCGGAGGTCAGCAACAGTCAACCACAACGACCTCTCGGTACTCTCCCACTACCACGAGATACAGTCCGACGACCATCTACCGGCCTACGACCACCACCAAGTGGCCCGGGACGACGACCAGTACCAAGCCTCCCTCCACGACAACCACCACGGCACCCCACGTTCATACTCTGAAGGTGCTGTCGGTGAGTGAGGTCAATGGTGCGCCCGCGGTGACGCTCCAGGTGGATGGGAGCGTCTATAAAGATAGGCGGGTGGGCGATGTGGTGTCCACTAGCTGGGGACAGATCAAAGTGCTCGATTTGAGCTCCTCAAGCAAGGTGGCCACACTGCTGCACGGGAGTGAGACCCTCACACTGTCGGCGGGGCAGGTCGTCTACGAGTAACGTCGCCGGGGTGCCGTTGGCCGTCTTTGCTGCGGTTGACGGCGGCCTGGCTGGAGCCGCCACTGCAAGGAGGCGATGGTGACTCAACTCCGCGTGACCACAGCAGGCGAATCGCACGGACCGGCTGAGGTCTGCGTTGTGGAGGGGATCCCCGCAGGCCTCGCCCTACGGAGCGCCGATGTGGATATGGAACTCTCGCGTCGGAGGAAAGGCTACGGCCGCGGCGCCCGCATGGCCATCGAAGGCGATGCATGCCGGTTCTTGAGCGGGGTACGGCAAGGGCGCACACTCGGCAGTCCTATTTGCATCCTGGTAGAGAATCAAGACCATGTCAATTGGCTTGATGTGATGTCGGCTGAGCCCGCCCCCGCTCAGGCGGACCGCGGTGCGCCTGTGACGGTGCCTCGTCCCGGCCATGCCGATCTGCCGGGCATGGCGAAGTACGCCACCTCCGATATCCGTGATGTCCTTGAACGAGCCAGTGCCCGCGAGACGGTAGGTCGGGTGGCCGCAGGAGCCGTCTGCAAACGCTTTCTTGCAGAGGTGGGTGTGTCCGTGCGCGCGAGAGTCATCCGCATTGGAGACATCGCGGTCGCCACCAATGGCTCCCTGGTCGATCCTCAGGCTATCGATTGGGACGCTGTCGAGGTCTCCTCGCTGGGCTGTGATGACGTGGCTGTGTCAGAGAGGATGCGAGCGGCCGTCGACGTGGCCCGAGAACGAGGTGAGTCGCTGGGAGGCATCTTCGAGGTCTGGTGCTGGGGCATGTGTCCTGGCCTTGGTGGCTATGCGAGCATGGCCGACCGGCTAAGCGGGCGCCTGCTGGGCGCTCTTGGCAGCATCCCGGCGATCAAAGGGGTGGAGCTGGGGGCTGGATTCGAGAACGCCTCCAAGTCTGGTTCTGAGGTGCACGATCCCCTGGAACTGCGGACCGACGGGGCAGGGAGTTGGATCGCGCGGAAGACAAATCGAGCGGCCGGCCTCGAGGGAGGTATGACCACGGGCATGCCCATAGTCTTGCGTGCTGCCATGAAGCCCATACCAACGCTGACCACGCCGCTTCCGTCTGTGGACACGACCACGATGAAGCCGACTCCAGCCCACGTCGAGCGCAGCGACATCACCGCCGTACCTGCAGCACGGGTGGTAGGGGAGGCGATGGCCGCTCAGGTACTGGCCTCTGCCTATCTCGAGAAGTTCGGGGGAGACAGCGTGCCGGAGTTCTTGGCGAATGTCCGCTCGTACGCAGCAGTTCTGGAGGAGCGAGGTTTGTGGCGGCGTTCCTAGCATTGACAGGATTCATGGGCAGTGGCAAGACCTCGGTAGGAGAAGCTGTTGCCAAAATGCTGGGCTGGGAATTCGTGGACCTCGACCAGGAGTTCGTGCGGTTGACAGGGTGTGGCATCAGCCAATTCTTCGCCGATCACGGGGAGGCTGCCTTCCGGTCCAAGGAGTGCGAGTTGCTGGAGACCTTGCCGGACCAGAAGCGCACAGGGGGCCTAGTGTTAGCTCTCGGCGGAGGTACGCTGGAGAGTCCGGGAGCGGTCGGACAACTCCGGCGGAAGGGCGGTCTTGTGCTCCTATCCGTCGACCCGGAGGAGGCCTGGGCCCGAGTGGAGGGTAGCGATCGCCCCTTAGCGGCCGACCGGGGCGACTTCGACGCGCTGTGGGCACGACGGAAGTCCACTTACGAATCATGTGCGGACATCGTGATGCCGGTCGCAGGGAGAGACGTCGAAGAGGTGGCGGGAGATATCGCCGCCCTCGTGCGGACTGCAGGTGAACACTGGGGAAGCATTTGGGGGAGGCGCGTGGCCACGATCCAAAGGTCTTCTCTGGTCCTCGGCGGTAAGAACGCTCTGGACCTCCTGGCCGGTGAGGCCCGGTCGGTACGCGAGAAGGGAGCGAGTCTGCGCTTGCTCACCGATAGGAACGTCATGGATTCCTGGGGGGAACAGGTGTCGTCGGCCCTCGGGCTCTGCGCAGCGGAGAGTACTAAGATCCTTTCACCTGGGGAGACCACCAAGAGCGTCCGCCATCTCGAGGAGTGCTGGGAGTGGCTTGCAGCTGAAGGTGCCCGACGGGACGATGTGCTCGTGGCGTTGGGAGGAGGCGTGGTCGGCGATCTGGGGGGATTCGTCGCGGCCACTTATCACAGGGGCGTATCGCTCTGGCAGGTGCCCACCAGTCTGCTCGCGCAAGTGGACTCCAGCGTGGGGGGCAAGACCGCCGTCAATCTGGCCGCCGGGAAGAACCTGGTCGGGTCTTTCTACCAACCCGACTTGGTGATCATCGATCCGCAGACACTGAGGACGCTGCCTGACTATGAATACCGGAACGGTCTGGGAGAGGTTGCCAAGCACGCGCTCCTGATCTCCGAAGAAGCCTTTCGCTGCCTGGAGGCGGCAGCTCCGAGAATCGTTGACCGAGACCTGGACACGCTTAACGACATCGTCAAGACAAACGTGAACTTCAAAGCAGCTGTGGTCGAAGATGACGAACGGGAAAGCGGCAGGCGGGCGGTTCTCAACCTGGGGCACACCACTGCGCACGCCCTGGAGGCGGCAGTCGGATACGGCACGCTCGGCCATGGACACGCGGTGGCTCTGGGGCTGCTGGTGGCGCTCGCCGTCAGTGAACGAACACTGGGATTGGACCGCTCGGTAAGACGACGCACCGGGGAGCTGCTCGCGGCTCTCGGCCTGCCCACCTCGATAAGGTTACCTCGGGCAGAGGCCATCCGCGCAGCGATGGCTCATGACAAGAAGGCCGTCGCGGGTTCCACGGGTTTCGTCGGTCTGAGGGCCGTCGGCCAGCCGGTGTGGGGCCTAGAGGTGCCGCTCGATGCGCTTGTCGAAGCCATGGAGGTGATCGAGGATTGAGCAGTCTTGTGAGGCGGCTGGTGGTGCTCCATGGGCCCAACTTGGATCTCCTGGGGGAACGTCCCGTGGAGCACTACGGCACCATTACTTTGCCCGAGCTAGAACGTATCGTGACCGACGAGGCGGAGAGGGCGGGCTGGGGTTGTCTCTGCCTGCAGACTAATCATGAGGGCGTCTATGTGGAGTACCTGCATCAGTACCGTGATGAAGCCGCTCTGCTCGTCAATCCGGGAGCCTGGACTCACTACAGCTACGCGATCCATGACGCGCTCGAACTAGTGCACTGCCCGGTCGCCGAGGTGCATCTCTCCGACATCTCGTCGAGGGAGGAATGGCGCAGCCGGTCTGTGGTTTCGTCTGTGGCCACCTTCACCGTCTCCGGGAAAGGCCCGGAGGGATATGTGGAAGCAGTAAGACGCCTGATCGCTCTGGACGAGGAACGCTGACGGGCGAGGTGCGCGCGGCGAGGTGCCTTGAGGTGTAGTAGAATGCACCGTCACCCCATTGAAGGTGGCTCGCTCATCAGGGTAAATCGCAGTCGCTGGAGGCTGGGCGCGTGATCTCGACGAATCAGTTCAAAGTAGGTATGACCATCCGGTACGAGGGCGATACGTACCGCATCGCCGAATTCCAGCATGTGAAGCCCGGCAAGGGCGGAGCCTTTGTGCGCACGAAGCTGCGAAACGTCTCCACAGGAGCTCTCGTCGACCGGACATTCCGGCCCGAACAGAAATTCGAGCAGCTCCGGACCGAGAGTCGCCCGATGACCTACCTCTACGACGAGCCGGACCAGGTCGTCTTTATGGATGCGGAATCGTTCGAGCAGCTGGCGCTGCCCAAGAGTTTGCTGGAGGGACGTTTCGATCTGATGACCATCAACATGCAGGTCGACGTGGTCTACATCGACGGGGAACCATTCGACGTAGAACTGCCCACGTTTGTCGACCTGAAGATAGTGGAGACCGCCGCGGGTGTGAGGGGAGACACGGTGTCCGGCGGCTCAAAGGAGGCCGTTCTGGAGACCGGCGCCTCGGTGCAGGTTCCTCTTTTCATCGAGCCTGGAGAAGTGGTGCGCATAGACACTCGCTCGAGAGAATATGTGACGCGAGCCTGAAGGACGGGAAATGACGGAATACCAAATATCCACATCCGTTCTGGAAGCAATCGTGAGGGGTTCTTTGGAGGACGACGGCCGCCTGCGGATCCATTCACCACTGCCGCTAATGCGCACCCACTCCGTGGAGGTGGGAGTCGAAGACCAGGAGTGCCGCGTTACCGTGCATCTCGATGCACGTCTGGGCGAGCACCTGCCTTCTCTTGCGGTTGAAGCCCAGCAGAAGATCATCAGGGCCCTGACGCAAATGACCGGGCTCGCGGTCCCCGCGGTTGACATCGTGTTCGGCGGCGTCTTTCCGGCGGATGGTTGATCTGGGCGAGTATGGCGGTTGGTCGAAGAACTGCGCGACGGCAGGCCGTCTTCGCCCTCTATAGGCTGGACCTCCTCAAGGCAAGCCCTGAGGCCGCGCTTGCGGGCTCCATGGACGGCGAGGCGGACGAGTACGCAACCGATCTGCTCATGGGGACGATTCAGCATCTGGAAACGGTCGACGGACTCTTGGACCGGCACCTCGAGGGATGGACGCTGCAGCGCCTCGGCGTATTGGAGCGGTCCGTTCTCCGGGTCTCCGCGTATGAGTTGTTGTTCGAGAAAGGGACGCCGGAAGCCGTGATCATCGACGAGGCTGTGACGTTGGCCAAGCGGTATTGCTCCGCTGAAGCGAGCGCTCTGGTCAACGGAGTTCTTGGCTCCATCGAGGCGTATACACGGGGGCTGGAGCCGGGTAGGCGCTCTCAGGAAGAAGAACAACCGTGACCGGGTCCGCGGGCAGGATGATAGACAGACTTGATCTGCCGGGTGACCTAAGAAACCTGGACGCGGCTTCTTTGCGTCAGGTCGCCGTCGAGGTCAGGCAAGAGATCATAGACACCATATCCCAGAACGGCGGCCACCTGGGGGCGAGCCTCGGAGTGGTTGAGTTGACGGTTGCCCTCCATGCGGAGCTTGAGGCACCCAAGGATGCGATCATCTGGGACGTGGGGCATCAATCGTACGCGCACAAGCTGCTCACCGGCCGATTGGGCGCATTCCGGTCCATCCGCACCTATGGTGGGTTGTCAGGGTTCCCAAGCAGGGAAGAGAGCCCGTTCGACATCTACAGCACAGGCCATGCCAGCACCTCGATCAGTGCGGCTGTGGGGATCGCGCAGGGCAGGTTGTTGGGGGAGACACCGGATGGACTGCTCAGTGAATCCGCGACGGCCGGGGAGGCGGGGATCGCACCTGCTGTACCGGCCGGGACCGGCAGCCCGGGCCGTGTGGTGGCGGTAATAGGAGACGGGGCCCTCACCGGGGGCATGGCCTACGAGGCCCTCAATCATGCGGGTCATCTGAGTACGCCGCTTCTTGTGATACTCAACGACAACACCATGTCCATCGAACGCAACGTCGGCGCGATGAGCGCCTATCTCTCGCGACTGCGCACCGATCCGACTCTATACCGATTGCGGCGTGACCTGGAGAGACGCCTGCAGCGGCTTCCCGGTGTAGGGGATTTCATGGCTACCGTCAACGAGCAGATCAAGGACAGTATCAAGGCGGCGGTGGTCCCAGGGATGCTCTTCGAGGAGCTGGGCTTCACCTACGTGGGGGTAGTGGACGGTCACAGTATCGAGGATTTGCGAGGCAGTATCAGACGCTCCCTGGCGCTGAATAGGCCGGTGCTACTGCACTGCCAGACGGTCAAGGGCAAGGGTTATGAGCCCGCTGAGAAGCAGCCTGGGCGCTACCACGGCACGCCCAGGTTCTCGGTCTCGACAGGGGAATGCCTCGATGCGGAAGGTCCGACCAGCTTCACCCGGGCGTTCGGAGAGGCTATGGTGCAGCTCGCGCGGGCAGACGAACGAGTGGTGGGGATCACTGCAGCCATGGCCTCCGGTACGGGGCTCGATCTGCTCAAAGAGGCTTTTCCCGACCGATTCTTCGATGTGGGCATCGCCGAAGCGCACGCGGTGGGATTCGCTGCCGGGCTGGCGGTGGCGGGCAAGCGGCCGGTCGTCGCCCTGTACTCCACCTTCTTGCAGCGGGCCTTCGATCAGGTGATCCAGGACGTGTGTCTCCAGCGGCTACCGGTAGTGTTCGCGGTGGATAGAGCCGGCCTGGTAGGAGCCGACGGTCCTACTCATCACGGCGCTTTCGACCTGTCTTATCTCAGATTGATCCCCGGCCTCACGATCTTCGTCCCCAAGGATGAGGGGGAACTGCAGCGGCTGCTGGCGACCGCGCTGCAGATGGACAGCCCCTCGGTGATCAGGTATCCGCGCTCCCCCGGCGTCGGAGTGCCCTTGGCGTCCCCGATCAAGCCTCTGGCGGGCCCGTGGATAGACGTGCTACGGGAAGGAACCGATGTTCTCTTCGTCGGGGCAGGACCGGTGATCAGACTTGCGGAAGAAGCAGCGGACCGACTCATCGGACAGGGCATATCCGCCGGCGTAGCCGGAGTCAAACGGATCCGACCCCTGGAGACCGCCACGCTGGAACGACTTCTTCGGTCGTACCGAGCCGTGGTCACGGTCGAAGACAATGTCCTCGCGGGAGGTTTCGGCTCGAGCATCCTGGAATTCATGGCAGATGAGGGGATCAGCCGGCCTGTGGCCAGGGCCGGCCTCCCCGACGCTTTCGTGGGTCACGGCCCAGTGGAGACAATCCGGAGGGACGTGGGTCTTACTGCCGAGGGTTTGAGCGCGCAGGCAGCGCGCCTGCTGGGGCTCGCCGGGAAGCCTCCGTCGCTCGGAGGCTGAGCGCGCGTGGGCGCGCCCACGCGCATCCGGTTGGACGAGGCCATGGTGGCCCGAGGCCTAGCTGCAAGCCGCAGTGCCGCCCGGGGGTTGATCATGGCCGGGCTGGTGTCGGTAGAAGGCCGGGTAAGCGACAAGGCGGGCACAGCGGTGGCGGCAGATGCTGAGATCACCGTCAAGGACCGGCCGCGCTTTGTCTCCCGAGCCGGCGAGAAGCTGGCTCATGCCCTGGATGTGCTCGGAGTCGACGTGGGCGGAGCCTCGGTGCTGGATGTGGGGGCCTCTACGGGAGGTTTCGTCGACTGTCTCCTTCAACGCGGCGCGGCCAGGGTCATCGCCTTGGATGTGGGACGGGGACAACTGGACATGCGACTCCGGACTGACGCCCGGGTATCGGTCTTGGAGAAGGTCAACGCCCGCTACCTCACAGCGGATCAACTGCCCTACCTGGCCGATTTCTTGACGATGGATGTGTCGTTTATCTCGGTGACCAAGATCCTGCCGGCTGTGGTCGGGTGTCTCACTCCCCGATTCGAAGGGTTGATCCTCGTCAAACCCCAATTCGAGGCCGGGCCGCGACAGGTGGGCAAGGGAGGCATTGTGCGGAATCCGTCTGTGCATCGTCAGGTGCTTGTGGACTGCGGGCGGTTCATGATAGAGAAGGCAGAGTTGGATGTCATCGGAGTATGCCGGTCCGGGCTCCGCGGGGCGGACGGCAATCAGGAGTTCTTCATGCACGCAGGTCGCGGTGTGGACAATGCTGTTGGACTTGATAGGCTGGTAGCTATGGTGGAAGAGATACTAGAGGAGACAGACACGCCTGCCCGGGGAGCGATTACATGAAGCGTGAGGTCGACCGGGTCGTCATACTGACGCACGGAGACTCCGATGTGGCCTGTGAGGCACTCAAGAAGTCCCTGAGCTTCTTTGCCGGCCGAGGCGTCGAGGTGCTGGCTCCTGCCAACGAATGGGCCAAACATAGTGAGGTCCTGGGCGCTAATGGGGGAGCTTTGCTGGCGGCAGGGTCGAAAGACCTGCGAGGAGTGGGCCTCTGCCTTGTTTTGGGGGGCGATGGGACGATGCTGAGGGCTTTCCACCTGACCCGCAACCTCTCCATACCGGTGGCAGGGGTCAATCTCGGTAGAGTGGGGTTCCTCACCACCATCGACAAGGATGAAGTGACCGACGGCTTGAGCAGACTGCTGGCCGGTGAATACAAAGAGTACCCCTTGTTGGGGTTGGAGGCGACGGTGGGCGGACAGACCTTCACGGCCACCAATGATGTCGTCGTCGGGAAGGGGGACAGCTCGCACGCGGGGTCTCTGGCCTTGTGCATCAACGGGGTGACGATGTTCGAGGTTCTCTGTGACGGCGTTGTGGTTAGTACACCGGCGGGCTCTTCGGCATACAGTCTGGCAGCGGGTGGCCCTCTGCTGGGAATATCCGTAGACGCATACGTGATCAGTCTGGTGGCCCCGCATGCGGTGGGTGTGCGTCCGGTAGTCGCGGCACCCCAGGACGTTCTAGAGATCACCAATACCGACGATGAGGGTGTCAGCTGCCTGGACATAGACGGCCAGAGGATGGCGATGTTGCCGCCCGGCACCGTGGTACGCATCAGGACCACGCCGGGGATGACGTCCCTGGCCCTTCTGGAAGGCGACAGTCTGTACCACCACTTCCGCGACCGTCTCTTGTAGGGAAGGCGCCGGCTTGCTCGCCTCCCTCACCATCCGGAACTTCGTGCTCATCGAAGATGCGGTCCTTGAGTTCAAGCCGGGTCTGAACGTCCTTACCGGTGAGACCGGGGCGGGTAAGACCTTGCTGACCCGGGCGCTCGGGCTGCTGATGGGCGAGAGGGCCGAGGATGGGCTGGTGGGCAAGGTGGGCTCGGAGGCGCTCATCCAAGCGGTGTTCGACCTCGATGAACGCGACATTGAGGAGATCCCGCCCGATGTGCAGGAACTGCTCGGCGGCGTGGAGGCGGGTGAGTTCATCGTATCGCGCCGTCTGGGCAAGCAGGGCCGCAATCGGTGCTTTCTGAACGACACCGTGGTCACACTCGGGGCGATGGGGTCGGCCATCAGTGGCCTGCTCTCGTTTGCCGGGCAGCATGAGTACAGACGGCTCCTCGACCCGCACTATCAGCTGAGCGTTCTCGACCAATGGGCCGGGGCAGGTGTGACCGAACTCGCCTACGACTTCAGAGAGGTATACGCCGAGGCTCGGGAGGCAGGGCGGCGTCTCGAGCAAGCAAGAGCCCGCGAGGGATCCCGGGAGAGAGAGCTGCAACTCCTCCGCTTCCAGGTGAAGGAACTGGGGGATGCTCGTCTCTCTCTTGAGGAGGAGCGATCTCTGGCGATGGAGCAGCGCATGCTGTCCCGGGCGGAAGAACTGCTTCGAAGTGTGGGTTCCGCGGGGGCCGTCCTCGGCGGGGAGACCGATACACCCGATGTGACCACGCTTCTCGCGCAGGCGGTGCAGCAACTGGCAGCCGTATCCTCTGTCGATCCTGACCTGGACCGGATCACCGCCGGTCTGACTGAGGTGCAATACCAAACTGCCGAACTTGCTCGTGACCTCCATGGCTACGTGTCGCGGATATCGGTCGACCCCGAGCGCCTGGCTGCTGTGAACGACCGGCTGAAGACCTACACCGATCTCGCGCGCAAGTATGGTGGGTCTACCGAATCCGCCCTGGCGCAGTGCAGTGCTGC
The DNA here is from genome assembly GCA_012729575.1 of Actinomycetota bacterium. Lineage (GTDB taxonomy): Bacteria > Actinomycetota > Thermoleophilia > RBG-16-64-13 > RBG-16-64-13 > RBG-16-64-13. Next base: position 14,758 of record JAAYCW010000043.1, read on the forward strand.
AGCCGAGCGACTGATGACTTTGGAGCAGGAGGGAATGGACCTGGAAGAGCTGGAAGAGGCGCGCGCGGCTTACGTCGCGCGCGCCCTCTCCCTAGCCGCCACTCTGACCGACAGACGCCGCAAAACCGCTCCTCTGCTCGAGAAGGCCGTCGCGGCGCAATTGGAGAGCCTGGGGATGCCGTCGGCAGAGCTACGTGTCTCTCTCAGTTCCGCCACGAACTGGGAGGGCCTACGCGAATCGGGGGCTGAGACCGTGGAGTTCCTCCTTGTGGCCAATCCCGGGCAGGTCCCCCGTAATCTGGGGCGGACCGCTTCCGGTGGGGAGCTCTCCAGGGTCCTGCTTGCCATCAAGTGTGCGCTGGCCGGCGTGGGTGGGAACGAAACGCTCGTATTCGACGAAATCGACGCCGGTATCGGTGGGCGGACCGCGGTGGTAGTCGGTAACAAGCTACGCGAGCTGGCCGGCCACTCTCAGTTGATCGTGGTTACGCATCTGCCTCAGGTGGCGGCTTTGGCCGCCCAGCACTACGTCATCGACAAGATCACGGCGCAGGGAGATACGGTCACGCGTCTCACGGCACTGACCGGGGACGAAGTGGTGGAGGAGTTGTGCCGCATGTTGGGGGGCCGTCCCGGCGACACTGAAGCGCTGGCCCATGCCCGAGATCTGCGCGACAGAGCACTTGGAGGACTGCTAGACTAGGACAGGCGCGGGCCCAACAGCCATGCGCCGCGCCGGATCCCACGAAAGAGCGGCAGAGGTGAGCATGGCCAAACACGTATTCGTAACGGGCGGCGTGGTTTCTTCCCTCGGTAAGGGTATTACCGCGGCGTCCCTGGGCCGCCTCCTTAAGAGCCGCGGTCTGCGGGTGGTGATCCAGAAGTTCGATCCGTATCTGAACGTAGATCCGGGCACGATGAGTCCCTTTCAACACGGTGAGGTCTTCGTCACTGACGACGGGGCGGAGACCGATCTCGATCTGGGTCACTACGAACGGTTCGTGGATGAGAATCTGACCCAAGACTCGAATGTGACTGCCGGGTCGGTCTACTACAATGTGATTCGCAAGGAGCGTCGAGGTGACTACCTTGGCGGCACGGTGCAGGTCATTCCTCACGTGACCAACGAGATCAAGGAACGCGTCGCCCGCGTGGCCCGCAAGCCCGACGTGGACGTGGTCATCACCGAGATCGGCGGAACGGTGGGAGACATCGAGAGCCTGCCGTTCTTGGAAGCCATCCGCCAGTTCCGGAACGACATAGGCCGCCAGAACGTGATCTACATTCACGTGACTCTGATCCCGTTCATCAACGTTTCGGGAGAGCTGAAGACCAAGCCGACCCAGCATAGCGTGAACGAACTCCGCAGCATCGGTATCCAACCCGATATCATCGTCTGCCGGTCGGATCGCCCCATCAGTCCGGAGCTGAAGGAGAAGATTGCCCTGTTCACCGACGTGGAGTCCCGGGCTGTAGTCAGCTGCGTGGACGCCCGGCACCTCTACTACGTGCCCTTGAACCTCCGTGATGAAGGGCTGGACCGCTTGGTCGTCGAGAAGCTGGGACTCGAGACCGAGCCACCCCAACTGGATGAGTGGTTCTCCTTGGTTGAGCGACTGAAGTCAGCCACAGGCACGGTACGCATCGCCTTGGTCGGGAAGTACGTGCAGTTGCACGACGCCTATCTCAGTGTGATCGAAGCCTTGAGGCACGCTGCCACCTATCACGGCCGCAATCTGGATACCGTATGGGTGGATGCAGAGACCTTGCGGGAAGGCGAGATCACGTCGCGGTTGGAGTCGGTGGATGGAATCCTGGTGCCCGGCGGCTTCGGGATCCGCGGTATCGAGGGGAAGATCCTGTCCGTGCGCTATGCCCGGGAGAACAAGGTTCCCTACCTCGGTCTGTGTCTGGGGTTGCACATGGCGGTAGCGGAGTTCGCGCGTCATGTGGCCGGCATGGAGGGGGCCAACTCCACCGAGTTCGATCCCGCGACCCGATATCCGGTGATCGATCTACTGCCGGAGCAGAAGGGCGTCTCCGACATGGGGGGGACCATGCGGCTCGGGGCCTCGCCCACCATGCTCTATGAGAATACCAGAGCCCGGGAGGCCTATGGGGTGGAGTTGATCAGCGAACGCCACCGGCACCGCTATGAGTTAAACAACACCTACCGGGATAGGCTGGTGGAGGCGGGCCTGGTGGTCAGCGGCGTTACCCCAGACGGTTATCTGGTAGAGATCGTGGAGCTCGCCGACCACCCCTGGTTCGTCGCCTGCCAGTTCCACCCCGAGTTCAAGAGCCGTCCTACCCGTCCGCATCCACTCTTCAGAGACTTCGTGGGTGCCGCTGTGGCGCGTATGGGTGACACAAGCCCGAACGGGGCGGACTCGGGAAGATGCGAGTCCGAGGGGGCGGTAGCGTGACCACCCTTGGCGCCGCCTCCAGAGCGCGCCTCACCGATCTCTTTCTCATGCTGACCCGTATTCAGAGCCCTTCCGGCAATGAGCGACAGGTGGCAGACGCTGTTACCGCCTTACTCGGAGAATTGGGCATAGACGTCTATGAAGATGGTGCCGGGCCGGCCACCGGTGGTGATACGGGCAACCTCTGGTGTACGGTCAAAGGCGGAGATGGAGAACCCCATCTCGCCCTGGGCGCCCACATGGACACGGTCATGCCCACCGATTCCATCGATCCGGTGCTGGGGGACGATGGAGTCTTTCGGAATTCCCGGAGCACCATCCTCGGGAGTGACGACAAAGCGGCTCTGGCCGCGCTCTTGCACGCAACGGAGTTGTTGAAGGCCTCGGGGCAACCGTTCCCCACGTATGAGCTGTTCTTCACGGTCTCGGAGGAGGTCGGGCTCGTGGGGGTCAAGCATATGGCAGCCGATGCGCTGGCCAGCCCGATCGCGGCCGTTCTCGATTCTTCCGGCCCAGTGGGCGGAGTGGTATCCAAGGCCCCCAGCATGCGAACGCTGCGGGCTACCTTCAACGGCCAAGCCGCCCACGCCGGTCTGGAACCGGAACGGGGACGAAGCGCCATCCAGGCGGCAGCCCGTGCGATCGAGGCCATGCAGCTCGGTCGCCTCGACTCGGAGACGAGCGCCAACATCGGGATCATCAGCGGCGGTGTAGCCACGAATATCGTGCCCGAGCGGTGTGTGATAGAAGGCGAGTGCCGCGGCCACGACGAGGAGAAGCTTGCCGGCGTAGCCGCGGCCATGGTGGATGCGGTGCAAGAGGCCGCCGCCCACACGGGAGTGGACTTGGACGTCAGTCTGGTGACCGAGTTCCCCGCGTTTACGCTCACCAGGCGCTCTCCTGCGGTGCGGCTGGCCAAGGCCGCTGTGGAAGCCCTGGGGATCCGGCCGCGCCTGATGACTGCAGGTGGAGGCTCCGATGCGAACATCCTGAACGCCCGCGGGTTGCCCACCATCAATCTGGCCGCAGGGATGATGCTGGTGCACAGCCCCGACGAGTACGTCTCCCTCGACGAACTCGACCGACTCTGTTCCCTGGTCTTGAGTCTGATCCGTCTGGCTCCCCAATTTGATGGCCGGCTGAAGCCTGTGGGATCTCCGTCGTGACGAGTCACGCGAGATCCCCTGAGGGTAGTGCAGGGATGGAGGAGACCATCCCCGAGGTCGTTTCCTCGCGGACCATCTACACGGGCAAGATAGTGACCCTGCAGGTCGATGAGATCGCCCTACCGCAGGGCCGCACGGCAACCAGAGAGATAGTACGGCACCCAGGGGCGGTTGTTATGGCGGCCCTTGACTCCGCCGACCAGATCTACCTAGTCAGGCAGTATCGTCATGCCATCGGACGCCATCTTCTGGAGCTACCGGCGGGTGGCTTGGAGCCGGACGAAGAACCGTTGTTGGCGGCCAAGCGAGAGCTCAGGGAGGAGGTGGGTCTTGTTGCTGATGAATGGGTCTTCCTAGGTATGTTCTTTTCGACCCCGGGTTTCGTGAACGAAAGGCTGTACGCCTACCTCGCCCGTTCGCTGACGCAGGTACCGCAAGATCCTGATGACGACGAGAACCTCTCCGTGGTACGTTTGCCGCTGACATCACTGTTGGAACATCTAGAAAGGGTGCCGGACGCCAAGAGCATGGCCACTCTGCTCCTTGTGGACAGATTCATCCGGGGAGACAGGCCCACGACTACCTGAGGGAAGGTTGATATGCGAGTCGGAGTGCCCACCGAAATTCGGCAAGACGAGTACCGGGTCGCTCTCACCCCTGCCGGTACGAAGGAGTTGGCCAGCCGTGGACACGAGGTGCTGGTGCAGCATGGAGCCGGTGAAGGTTCTTTCTTCCCCGACGAGGCGTACGTGGCTGCCGGCGCGCGCATCGTGCCCGATGCGGAGGCCGTCTTCGCCCAAGCGGACCTCATAGTCAAGGTCAAGGAACCACTGCAGGAGGAATACCTGCGGCTCGAGCCGAGACATATCCTGTTCACCTTCCTACACCTGGCTCCTGATCCTGTACTGACCAAGGCTCTCGTCGAGAGCGGGTCCACCTGTCTGGCCTATGAGACGGTGGAGACCGGAGATGGTCATCGTCCGCTCCTGGCGCCGATGAGCGAGATCGCCGGGCGTCTCGCGCCTCAGGTGGGTGCGTACTTCCTGGAGAGGATGAGCGGAGGAAAGGGCAAGCTTCTGGGTGGTGCGACCGGTGTGAATGCGGCCAGCGTGGTCGTCCTCGGGGCCGGCATCGCAGGCACGAACGCGGCCGCCATCGCGGTGGGGATGGGCGGGCACACTAAGATCCTCGACATCGGGCTGCCTACCTTGGCAGCGGCTCAGCGCAAAGTGCCGGGTGTGCAGACCTTACACAGCGGCCAGCTCACCATCGAGGAGGAGGTCACAAAGGCGGACGTGGTCATAGGCGCCATCTTAGTCTCGGGCGCGCGGACTCCCGTCCTCGTGACGGAGGACGTGGTCCGGGCCATGCAGCCGGGGTCGGTAATCGTAGATCTGAGTGTCGACCAGGGGGGGTGCGTGGCCACCTCTCGGGTCACGACTCACCGCGATCCCACCTTCGTAGAGCACGGGATCATCCACTACGGAGTGGACAACATGGCCGGAGTGGTCCCCATCACCTCCACGCTCGCGCTGACAAACGTCACGCTGCCGTACATCTTGGCCATCGCGGAGAGAGGCGTTGTGGATGCCGCGCGCGAGGATCCCACCCTGGCCCGGGGGGTCAATGTCATGGAGGGTAAGGTGACCCTGCGGGAGGTGGCGGAGGCTACAGGCAACCCCTACTTCCCGTTGGAGTACGTGCTCCCGATCGATTACTCTTGAGATCGGCTTCGGAGTGTCCGTCGATGCCCAGGCTCCCGTGCGATGAGGACCCCGCCCTCAGTGCCCACCTACGCTCCCTGCGCCTGGAGAAGGGCCTCTCTGAGCGGACTGTCGATTCATACAGACGGGACCTGACTCAGTTCGCCGCCTTCCTGGCCGAGCGGGGCAAGTCTCTCATGGAAGGTTCGGCCGAAGACGCCCGCGAGTTCCTGGCCACCGGTCTGTGGAAGCCGGCCACGCGGGCACGCAAGACGGCTGCCATCCGATCATTCTACCGACGCGCTGTGCTGGCCGATCTGCTGGAGAGCGATCCCACCAAGCATCTCCCCGGGCCCCGGTTGGAATCCGCACTTCCGCGTACGCTCACGGTCAAGGAGGTGGAACGCCTGTTGGCCGTCCCCAAAGCCGGACCCCGGGGATTGCGCGACCGAGCCCTTCTTGAGACACTCTACGGCGCGGGCCTGCGGGCCTCGGAGGTGCTCGCCCTCCGCCTGCAGGATATCGATTTCGATGTGGGCTTTGTCAGGGCTGTTGGCAAAGGAGACAAGGAACGGGTGGTCCCCTTGGGCCGCAAAGCCCTCGAGGCTCTGCGCATCTACACGGCCCGGGGACGTCCCTCGTTGGGCAAGTCGGGGGCGCTCAAGGCTCCCGAGCTGTTCTTGAACGCACGGGGCCGGCGCCTGTCCCGCCAGGGTCTGCACTTGATCATCAAGACCTGCGCCCGGCAGGCGGGACTCCCGGACGACGTGTCGGCTCACACCCTGCGCCACTCCTTCGCCACGCACCTGCTTGAGGGAGGCGCCGACCTCCGGGCGGTCCAGGAGATGCTTGGTCATGCCGATCTCTCTACCACACAGATCTACACACACGTCAGTACGGCGCATCTGCAGAAGGTCTATCGCGACGCTCATCCCCGTGCGCGTTCCGGGTAGTTGGCAATGAGCCGGGTCGTCCTCATCATACTCGACGGTGCGGGCGTGGGGGCGCTCCCCGACGCCCCCACATACGGTGACGAGGGTTCCGACACTCTCGGGAACCTCAGCCGGGTGATCAGACTGAGACTGCCGAACTTCCAGCGGCTGGGCTTGGGCAATATCGAGCCCCTGATGGGCGTCTTGCCCGCTTCCGACCCCTTGTGTCTACCCGGGCGGCTCGCTCCTCTCTCGGTGGGCAAGGATTCGACCGTGGGGCATTGGGAACACATGGGTTTGGTCACCGTTCATCCGTTTCCCACCTACCCAAACGGATTCCCCCAGGAGGTGATCCAAGACTTCCAGGCCCGTATAGGGCGGGAGGTACTGGGCAACAAGCCCGCCTCCGGCACGGCCATCATCGCCGAACTGGGGGAGGAACACATGACGACCGGCCGACCGATCGTATACACGTCGGCGGATAGCGTCTTCCAGATCGCAGCCCATGTGGAGGTGGCGCCGCTGGAGCTCCTCTATTCCTGGTGCCGGATCGCCCGTGACCTGCTACAAGGCCGGCACGGGGTTGCCAGAGTCATCGCCAGGCCCTTCACGGGCCCGGTCGGGGCGTTCGTGCGCACGAAGGACCGGCGGGATTTCTCGCTCGAGCCGCCGAGACCCCTCTATCTGGACGCTCTGAAGGAGGCCGGCGTACCGGTGCTCGCTTTGGGGAAGGTGGCGGAGATCTTCGTGCAGAGAGGCGTGAAAAAGCAAGTCAGAGTCGCTTCGAACGCGGAGAACCTGGCCTTGATCGTCGACCTGCTGAGCGGCCGCCCCGCAGGGGACTCTTCTGCGTCGCGGTTTGAAGACGGTTTGCTCCTGACCAATCTGGTGGATTTCGATATGGTCTGGGGCCACCGCAACGACGTAGAAGGCTTCGCCCGAGGCCTGCAGGCCGTGGATGCGGCTTTGCCGAGGATACTGGCGGCGCTACGCCCGGGTGACCACTTGCTCCTGACGGCGGACCACGGCGTCGACCCCACCACCCCCAGTACCGACCACAGCCGGGAATACGTACCGCTGCTGTTCCATCCGCGACCGGCCGGGGCGCCCGCCGCGGTCTACGAGGGCCGGTTCTCCGACACAGGGGCCACCATCTACAACCTGCTCACGGGAGACCGACCGCGACTGGGTGGTACCGTCATCACCGATCTGAAGCCGGAAAGGGGCTGGCGCCGGTATACCCCGGTGGTGCACGCCTCCGAGTCCGCCGAAGGACGCATCCCCGTCCGGTTGGGGCCAGAGGAGGCCCAAGGAGCGGGAGACTGGCTAACCCGGGAGGTGGGCGAAGCCTCCGATGCAGCGGTGATATTGGGTTCCGGGTTGGACTTGGACCCCGGGTTTCGCGAGGAGGTCCTGGCTGAGGTCCCTTACCGGTCGATCCCTTGGTGGCCGGGTGGGTCGGTGGAGGGGCATGCGCAGATGCTGCGGGTGGTTCGCCGCAAGGGTCGGCGAGTGGCTCTTCTTCACGGCCGGAGCCATGAGTACGAGGGGCTCGACCTGGGCGAAGTGCAACTGCCCGTGCGGGCAGTTGCCGCCTGGGGATGCAGGAAGCTGGTGACCACTACCGCGAGTGGCGCGGTCGCGGAGACCCTGGTTCCGGCAGAGGTGGTTCCGATTCGTTGGGTCCTCGACATGCAGTACCCAGGATCAGGAGGGAAGCCCGTGCGTTTGGATGGTACCGGCGAGACCCTGCTGTCACTTCTTGGGCATACGGGGGGCGTCCACGCATCCGTGGGCGGGCCTCAATACGAGACTCCCGCCGAGCTGAAGGTGCTACGCGCTCTGGGTGTGGATACCGTCAGCATGTCGCCGGCAGCGGAGGTGCGGGCCGCCCACGACGAGGGCATGGATTTGGCGGTCCTGGCGGTGGTCGCCAATACCGGCGACACCACCCATGCAGAGGTGCTGGCCGGGAGCGCGCGGGCCGGAAAACGATTGACAGAACTCATCGAGGTCGTTATCGCTGCTTGGTTCCCGCATGACATCAGCTGAAGTGATTCCGCGGCGGAGCGGGGCCGGCGCCGGGCTGTCGGTATACTAGGAGCATGACGGCGCCACCTTCATTGCTGGAGATCCCTACGGTCATCACGACCCACCAGAACGCGGATTTCGACGCTCTGGCTGCGGCTGTGGGTGCAGCGCTACTCTACCCTGAGGGACGCATCGTGTTCGCGGGGTCGCTGAACCCCAACGTGCGCGACTTCGTCTCCCTGCACGGCGAGAATCTGCCCATCATGAGCATCCGGCTTATCGATCAGAACAAGATACGGCGATTGGTCATAGTGGATACCGCCGACCCTGATCGGATCGGCGATCTAGGGCAATTGTGCGGCCGTGACGATGTCGAGACGGTGGTGTTCGATCATCACGAGGCCGAGAATCCGGAACGTCCCGCTTTCGTCAAGGGCAAGAACTGGGTGCTTTCAGCCGACGGAGCGCAGGCCACCTCTATGCTCTACATCCTGCTGGAGCGGGGCGTGGATGTCTCCCGATTGGAGGCGACGGTCTTCGCTTTGGGCATCCACGAAGACACCGGCTCTCTCACCTACCCGCGCACCACGATCCGGGATGCGGAGATGCTCGCGGCCTCAATGCGGCTGGGAGCCTCTCAGGCGTTGATCGAGCGCTATCTACATAGCGCCCTCACCAACGAGCAGAGGGAAGTCCTGATGCGGATGGTCGACGCGGTCAGAGTGGAAAGGGTCGGGGGCCTTGATGTGCATGTGGTCACGGCGGAGACGCCTTCGTATGTCGATGGCCTCAGCATAGTGGCGCACAAGCTCATGGAGTTGATCAACGCGGAGATCTTGCTGCAGGCCGTGCGGATGGAGGACCGGGTATTCGTGACCGCACGCTCCAGAGCCGGCTCCGTCGATATGGGTGCGTTGCTGGAGACGGTTGATGGAGGGGGTCACGCCCAGGCGGCTTCTGCCGTCGTGAGAAACGCGTCGCCGGAAGAAGTCATCGGCCGGTTGCTCAAGAGGCTACCGGACACAAGCGTCCGCACGCCCACAGCCGGAGATATCATGAGCCGTCCGGTACGTTTCATCGATGCCGACACTCCGGTCACCGAGGCCCTGGTGACCGCTCAGCGCTACGGACATTCGGGTATCTGCGTGCGGGCCGACGGACGGGTAGTCGGCATCGTGGCCCGCCGGGATCTCGACAAGGCCATCCGACACGGCCTGGGGCACGCTCCGGTCAAGGGGGTCATGACGCGCAACTTCATCTTCGCCCGCGCCTCCACCGGCATCGATGAGCTGAGGCGGATCCTGGTAGAGAGCAACATCGGCCGGGTCCCCGTGATCCGAGACGAGGCCTACGACGAGGCTGTGAACAGCGGGACCGCCCGCGTATCCGACGTGATCGGGATCGCCACCCGCACCGACGTCCTGGCCGCCTATCACGGGCGCTGGGAGCAGGAGCGGGCGGAAGTGGTGTCTCCCCAGGTGTATGCCGTCCAGGCCCTGACCGAGCATTCCTTCTTCGGGCCTCTGTTCAGAGCCTGCTCCGTTCTCTCCGAGGACTACCCCGGCGTGTACCTGGTCGGGGGGTTCGTCCGCGACCTGGTGTTGGAGCAGCCCAACGTGGACGTGGATATCGCCGTGGAGGGGGACGGCATCGAATTCGCCACCCGGTTGGCCGCTCAACTGGGAGGCAGAGTGCGCGCTCATCGCAAGTTCAAGACCGCTGTGGTATTGCTTCCGCCGGCCATCCTTGGGGAAGCTCCGTCCTGGCTCCGTTCCTCGGGGGAGCCGTTCCACGTGGACGTGGCCACTACCCGCACCGAGTTCTACGACTATCCGGCCGCCCTCCCCAGGGTGGAGCATGCCTCCATACGTCAAGACCTGTTCCGCCGGGACTTCACCATCAACGCCATGGCCATATCCTTGCGCGGGCGCGATTTCGGCACCCTGATAGACTTCTTCGGTGGCTATCGCGATCTGAAGGAGGGCGTGATCCGGGTTCTCCACAATCTTAGCTTCATCGAGGATCCCACCCGGATATTCCGGGCCGTTCGATACGAGAACCGTTACGGTTTCCGCATGGACGAGCAGACAACGAACTTCGCCAAGAGTTGCGTCGACATGCACTTGGTCGGCGACCTCTCCAGTGTGCGTCTCCGAGACGAACTCGTAGCCCTTCTCAGCGAGAGCGACGTGGAGTGGACCTTGGGCAGGCTGTTCGAGCTGGGAGTGGCGCGTGAAGTGCATCCCAAACTGGCCACCGGCACCAAGACCGCTGCGCTGGTGAAACGCGTAGACGAATTGGTGGAGGAACTCGGGCTCCGGGACGAGGTGGTAACCTGGCGGCTGCGGCTGGCGGCCATGACACGCAATATGGAGCACGAGGAACTGTATCTCTGGTTGGAGCAAATGAAGCTCAAACACTCGGACAGCGCCGTCATACGCGACGGAGTGGTGGTAGGACCGCTGCTCAGCTCAAGCCTCGCAGGCGAGGACATGGACGATTGGGCCGTTTTTCGGGCGTTGCGCAACACCCCGGCGGAGGCCTTGGTGTTCGCTCTCGCCGGTATGCAACCCGGACCCGCCGAGACGCGGCTCAGGCGGTATCTCACCGAGATCCGTCACCGCACACTCAGCGTCAGCGGAGATGATCTCTTGGCCCTGGGGGTGAAGACAGGCCCCGCAGTGGGACGGCTCTTGGAGCGGCTGCGAGAGCTGCGCGTCAAGCAGAGAGTCGATGGGCGGGAGGCGGAATTGGAGACGGCACGGAAGATTTTGGAGAAACGCCTATGACCGCCGATAGACTGATTAATCTCGTCATACTGATACCGGTTCTACTGCTTTCCATGATGGCTCACGAACTCGCGCACGGGTGGATCGCATATCGGATGGGCGACCCCACGGCGAAGAATCGCGGCCGCCTGAGCGTGAACCCCATCAAGCACCTGGACCCATTGGGCACGGCCATGTTCGTGATCACCTATCTGTTCTCGGGCTTTGTGTTCGGTTGGGCGAAGCCGATTCC
>JAAYCW010000188.1 GCA_012729575.1 Actinomycetota bacterium
ACAACTTCCCACCCAACCCCAGACCGCTCTCCTCCAGCACCTTACGCACCAGAGAGAACCCGTTGGAATGCAGGCCGTTCGACTTCAGACCAAGGACCGCATCGCCCTCAGCGATGCTGGAGCCATCGATCAGCTTGTTCCGCTCTCCAAGGCCTACACAGAAACCGGCCATGTCGAACTCCCCAGGGTCATAGACCCCGGGCATCTCAGCCATCTCACCGCCCACCAAGGCGCATCCGGCTTGACGGCAACCCTCGGCCACCCCCGCGACCATTTGGGCCATCTCCGCCGGTTCGAGCCGCCCCACGGCGATGTAGTCGAGAAAGAGGATGGGACGCGCCCCGATGGTGAGCACGTCATTGACCGACATGGCCACCAGATCGATACCCACGGTGTCGAGTCTGCCCGTTTCCTGGGCAAGAAGGATCTTGGTGCCAACTCCGTCAGTGCCGGTGACAAGGACCGGCTCCTCCAGATCTGTGGGCAACTGGAACAGACCGGCGAAGCCCCCCAGCGAGCCCAACACGCCGGGGATGTATGTACTCTCGACCTCCCGCTTGATGAGCCGGACCGCTTCCTCCCCGGCCTCTATGTCCACCCCCGCGGAGCGATAGGTCAGACCTCCCTCCCCGTGAGTGGTATCGCGCATCTCTTCAGGACCTTCAGCCACCGATCACCCCCGTAGTCACCGTTCTATAGAGCGTGGTCCTGCTGGTGCTCGTGGTGTCACTCATCGGTTGAGTGGTGCGGACGGCCCGCAGGGTCGTGCTCGTGACATTCTCGCTCTCGTCGTCGCCCAAACCCAGGTGCCAGGAAGGCAGTTCGACCGGGGTCAGGAATACGATGATGCACACTATCGCCACCAGGCATCCCCCCGCCACTCCCAGAAGCTTCCGGCTGTGCTCGATAGCGCCCAGCAGAACGGCCAAGAAGAAGCCGCTGAGCAAGAAGAAGAGGACTATGCTGACTGAGCTTTTCACCACCACAGAGTATCAGAACGGGACGGTCGCCGGTACCGGCGGTCCGACCGCTGCAGCCGGGCGCTGTACCCATCATGCTTGGATTAGGACGCTCCGAAGTGCTAGAGTTTCCTGCAGCAAGCATGGTGCCTCCACAGTCAGGCTCCGGGCATACCGGAGCTGAAAGGGAAGCCGGTGAGAATCCGGCGCGGTCCCGCCACTGTAACCGGGTCCCGCATGAAAGGTCGCGGACACCTGGGAGTCAGATACCTGCTGTGAAGGAGGAGCAGACGCTTTCCGCGGAGAGAGCGACTCCGCCCTGTTGTCGCGGGGCGCCGACTCGGTTCGACCACGATCTGGTCAGGCCGGGGAGTAGCTGACCTGCTCTCCACCATCTTGCGGGCCATGACCATAGGTTGAACCGAAAGGAGTCCGCATGAACGGACACATGGCGCCGCGCCGCGCAACGGCCGGGCCCGAGGTGTCGTCCCCCAGACGGCGCCGTCATTCCCGCAGCTTCAGCTGCCACAGTCCCATCCTTCTCGTAACGCTCTTGCTCGCCCTGCTTCTGGCCGGCGCTCTGGCCATCGGCGGTTGCGGGTCGGACACGACCGGTGCCACCGAGTCGGAGACGGCCGATACCACCGCACCGGTAGCCACGACCGCGGCCTCCGTGGAGACGCGCGAGGTCCCCGCAGAGACGTCCACCTCCACCGAAGCTGCTCCCGCCCAAGAGGCCTTCCCCGTGACGGTGACCGACGATAACGGCACCACCGTCACCATCAGCGCCAAACCTGAGCGCATCGTATCTACCGCTCCGGCCAACACCGAGACCCTGTTTGCCCTTGGAGTGGGAGACCGGGTCGTGGGCGTGACCTCACTGGACGATTACCCGCCTGAAGTGGCCGAGATCACCAAGATCGGGGACTACCAGGCGAACACCGAGGCCATCATGGGTTTGAGCCCAGACCTGGTAGTCGGCTACTCCGGCAACGAGGAGGCTCTGGCCCCTGTCGCGGCAGCCGGTGCAGCCGTCCTGATACTGAATCCCATGACCCTTGATGGCGTCTATGCCAATATCGCCACCATCGGCGCGGCCACGGGCGTCAATGACGAGGCCGTCGCATTAGCGGAGTCCTTAGGGGCGACGATCGCAGACATCGCCACAACCGCGGAGGCCACCGGCGAATCGCCCAAGGTCTTCTATGCACTCGATAACACCCTCTGGACATGCGGGCCCGGGTCGTTCGTCGATGAACTCTTGACCCTCGCCCACTGCACCAATGTGGCCGCCGCCCCGGGCGCGGACGGCGCCGCCGCCCAGGCCTACTACCAGTTCACCCCAGAGCAGCTCGTGGCGGCGGACCCCGATGTGGTCCTCCTGCCCGGCAGCACCTACGCCGGCGCCGATGAGTTCACGGGCGATCCTCGTTTCACCGGGTTGAAAGCAGTCGTGGACGGCAACGTCTTCGTTATCGACGACGTGATAGTGACCAGGCCCGGCCCGCGGATAGCCGATGGCCTGAAGATCCTGGCGGAAGCCATCCATCCGGGGGCCTACTAGCCCCGGGGTGGTGAGACGGGTGGGGGCGCCGCAGCCCCGGCTCGGGGCTGCGGCGCCCGGAGTGAGCGGCGCGGGCCCTTTGCGGCCCGCGCCGCCCCGGCTCTGACGATGGTTGCGGTAATGAAGGAGCCGCGGTCGTGAACCTGACCAAGGATCGTCACAAGGTCTACCGCCTGGTCATGGCGGCGCTGGTGGTTGCACTCGTTGCCGTCATCTTGGCGGCGGTCGCCGTAGGCGCCGCCGGCCTCTCTGCAGCGGAGACCCTGCGGGCCCTCGGTGGTCTCATGATCCACGGTTCCGACGCTACCGGCGACTATCCCGACTGGGCGCCCCGTCTCCTCCTCGACCTCCGGCTGCCTCGGATCGTGCTTGCCCTCGTGGTCGGCGCCGCACTCTCCACCGCCGGCGCGTCGTTCCAGGGCATCTTTCGCAACCCGCTGGCCGAGCCCTACCTTCTGGGCGTATCAGCGGGTGCCGGCCTCGGCGCGACCATCGCCATCGTCTGGAAACCCCTTACCGAACTGGGGATCTATACCCTCCCGCTGTTCGCTTTCGTGGGAGCCACCTTGGCGGCCTTCCTGGTCTACCGTCTGGCCACGTTCGCGGGTCACACCCGAGGCGCTTCCCTGCTCCTGTCCGGGGTGGCGGTCGGCTCCACCCTGACGGCCATCATGTCGTTCCTGATGGTAGCCACAGAGCGCGATCTGCACACCGTGGTGGTCTGGCTGATGGGCGGCCTCACTACCGCAGCTTGGACCAAGATCTACATCACCCTGCCGGTGGTGGCGGCAGGCTTTCTCTATATGATGCTCATGTCTCGACGGATGAACCTACTGCTCATGGGTGAGGAGCGGGCCCGGGAATTGGGCATAGACAGTCAACGGACCCGGCGCAATCTCATGATTGTAGCCGCACTGACCACCGCGGCCGCCGTATCCTTTTCAGGGCTCATCGGATTCGTGGGACTGATGGTCCCTCATATCATGCGGCTGCTGGTAGGTCCCGACCATCGGCGCCTACTGCCGGTCAGCGCCCTCTTCGGCGCCCTCCTCCTCCTAGCCGCGGACACGGTCGCCCGGACGGCCCTGGCCCCCGCGGAGATCCCGGTAGGGGTGATAACGGCTGCGACAGGGGGGCCCTTCTTCCTCTACCTGCTTCGAGCACGGAAGGGGGTGTGATATGCACGCCGAGGCCATCGACGGACGTTCCGGAGCCCCTGTGGGCGCGGCTCCATCAAGCCATCCCACGCCCGTCTACGACATCCGCGCTCTGGAGGTGGAACTGGGCGGGAGACGCGTGCTCGGGCCGGTCGACCTCCGCATCGACCCCGGCGCCTTCTTGGGCATCCTCGGTCCCAACGGCTCGGGCAAGACCACTCTACTCCGTGCTCTCACCGGAAGCCTCCCTCCCGGGGCGGGTGAGATCCTCCTCCACGACCGTCCCCTCAGTGGATACCGCGCGGGCGAACTCGCCCGTGTGGTGGGCGTGGTGCCCCAGCAGTTCAGTCTTGATTTTGGATTCACCGTCGAGGAGATGGTGGCCATGGGCCGCTACGCCCACTCTGGGCGCGGTGCCGAGAACGGCAACGACACCGGCATGCGGCTCCGCGGGATGCCGGAGCGGGCGGCCGACGGCGAAGCCGTGGCCGCCGCGCTTGCGGCTACAGAGCTGACCGAGCTCTCAGGCCGACTCATCACTGAACTATCGGGCGGCGAACGCCAGCGAGCTCTAATCGCCCAGACTCTGGCCCAGGAGACCCCGGTGTTGCTGCTGGACGAACCACTCAACAACCTCGACCTCAACCACCAGCTGGAGATCATGCAGCTCCTGGTCACGCTCCATGGTGCCGGCAGAACGATAGCCGTGGTGCTCCACGACCTCAACATCGCGGCGCAGTACTGCGAAGAACTCATCCTGCTCGACCAGGGACATCTGGTAGCTCGGGGGACGGCCAACGACGTCCTCGACCCGACCTCTATCTTGGAAGTGTTCAAGGTGAGAGTCGCAGTACACAGACAGGGACGGCGGCCCTATATCACTCCGCTCTGGTCGCGGACGGCGCGCGCGACGAAGGCATCGGGAGACAGGCAGGTGCACGTCGTGGCAGGCGGGGGTGCCGCCTCGGAGCTCTTGGAGGAACTGGTCTTGCGCGGGTACACACCCTCCGTGGGAGTCGTTAGCGTTTTCGACAGCGACTACGCGACCGCCCAAAGATACGAGCTCGACGTGGTCTCCTCCCCTCCCTTCGAGCCGTTCCCCGAAGAGGCCATACGCGCGCTTGATACGCTCATGGAGGAGGCGGAGGTCATCGTGGTGGCTCCCGTCTTCTTCGGATGCGGCAACCTGCCCTCTCTCGAGGCCACTCTGGCGGCAGCCAAGGCCGGGAAGAAAATCATCCTAGTGGAGCGACCCCCTATCACCGAACGAGACCTGAGCGGGGGTCGGGCCGGCACCTTAATCGAGGAGTTGCTGAAGGCCGGGGCGGTGGAAGTCGAGACCCCCGCTCAAGCGGCAGAGGCGGTCTAAGTCCGGAGCCCGCCGCAGGTGTTCTCCTCGTAGCGGAATTTGGACCAGCGCAGATGCTCCGGGACTTCGCAGGGATACTCGCCGGTGAAGCAGGCGGCGCAGAAGCGATTGTTCGCATCGCCGACCCCGGTGGCCCGCAAGAGCCCCGCCAGGGAGAGATAGGCTACAGACGTCGCTCCCAGTTCTCTGCTGATCTCTTCCACACTCTTGCCGAAGGCGATGAATTCGTGCTGATTGGCCATGTCGATGCCGTAGAAGCAGGGGTAGATGAGCGGAGGCGACGTGATGCGTAGATGGACCTCCTTGGCCCCCGCCTCGAACAGCACCCGCACCAGCGCCCGCGTGGTATTGCCGCGCACGATCGAATCGTCCACCGCTATGAGCCGTTTGCCTCGGATGGCCGAGCTGAGCGGATTGAACTTCATGCGGATGCCGAGCTTACGGATGCGATCGTCGGGGTTGATGAACGTCCGGCCGATGTAGCGGTTCTTGATGAGGGCATCGCCATAGGGGATGCCGCTGCGGGCGGCGTAGCCGATCGCGGCCGAGTGACCGGTATCGGGGATGGGGATCACCAGGTCGGCGTCGACCGCCGATTCGGACGCGAGTTCTTCTCCCATGCGGCTCCGCGCTGCATAGAGTGTCTGCCCTTTCATCACCGAGTCCGGGCGGGCGAAGTAGATGAATTCGAATACGCAGAGCGCCTCGCGCTTGCGGACCACCACCTGCTCGATCTCGTAGCCTCGCTCGTTTATCACGCAGATCTCGCCCGGTTCGATCTCGCGCACGAGCCGGGCCCCGATGATGTCCAGCCCCGAGGACTCGCTGGCCAGGCAGTAACGATCCTCGATTTGTCCCAACACCAAAGGCCGGATCCCGTAGGGATCACGGAAGCCTACCACCTCGTCTTTGCTCAACAGAACGGCGCTGAATGCTCCCCGCAGCCTGGGGATGACGTCCCGGAGGGCCTCCCGGATGTCCCGCGAAGGGTGCTCGGCCAGTAGGGCGGCGATCACCTCGGTATCCGAGGTGCTCTCGAAGACCTGTCCGTTCCGGACCAGACTGGCCCGCAGTTCATCCGTGTTCACAAGGTTGCCGTTGTGGGCCAGAGCGATGAAGGAACCGTCCCGCGTGCGCGCGAAGGGTTGAGCATTCCGCATCTCACTCGAGCCGGTAGTGGAATAGCGCACATGACCGATAGCCAGTCCGCCGGGCAGTGACTGCAGGGTGTCCTCCTCGAACACCTGCGAGACCAAGCCCATGTCTTTGTGAACTATCAAGCGCACACCGTCGGTGACGGCCACTCCGGCCGACTCCTGACCGCGATGCTGCAGCGCGAACAGTGCGAAGAAGGTAAGGCGGGAGACGTCCATTTCCGGAGCATAGATGCCGAACACCCCGCACTCGTCGTGGGGTGAGTCGTCCTGCCACCGTTCCCGCATCATTCCCCCAGGGCCCTACAGAGGGCCGATTCGTATATTTCGTCCAAAGTGACCACCGGGACCCGGACGCCCGACTGCCCCGACCCGGAGTCACCGGCACCAAGACCCTCAGCCTCGTGGCCGATGGAGGTGATCACCAGATCGCCACCACCTACTGCCCCGAGTTGCGTCCAGGGTACTCCCTCCGCCCTGCACAGATCCTCGAAGGTCTCCACATCCTGAGGAGCTACCGAGACCACTGCAAGCGTCGGCGCCTCCCCGAAGAACGCGATATCGGGGCGCCCCGCCAGTGGTCCCGCGGCCGAGGTGCGGCCCTGCGCCGCTCCTGCCGAGGATGCACACCCTACACTGCCACCCACCCAAGGGACCTCAGCCAATGTTACCGTAACCCCGATCTTACCGGCCACGCAACACTCAGCCAAGGCAACGGCCAACCCACCGTCGGAGCAATCATGAGCAGAGCGCAACAAGCGCGCCTCGATGGCCCGGCGCAATGCACTCTGCAGCGCCAGCTCATCGTCCAAGTCCACATCGGGGATCCGGCCCGCGGGCCGGCCTCTTGGACCTCCGAACCAGCGCTTCTGATATTCAGACCCGTCGAGCACCGGTGTCGCGTCTCCCATCAGGAGCACGACATCCCCCTCGCTCTTGAAACCCACGGTGCAGTTGGCGGCGACATCACTCATGACCCCCAGCATTCCCACCACCGGGGTCGGATAGATGGGCTGTTCGAAGCTCTCGTTATAGAGCGAGACATTGCCCGAGATGACGGGCGTACCCAGCGCCTCGCAGGCCTCGGCCATCCCCTCGATAGCGTGGGCCAGTTGGTAGGCGGTAGGGCTGTTGTCGGGATTGCCGAAGTTGAGGCAGTTGGTGATGGCTATCGGCTTGGCCCCCACACAGGACACGTTGCGGGCCGCCTCGCACACCGCCGCCTTCCCACCCCGGTAGGGATCGAGATAGGTACGACGGCCGTTACCGTCCGTACAGACGGCGATGCCGGCACCCGTCTTCTTGACGCGGAGCAGAGCCGCATCTCCACCCGGCACGATCACGGTGTTGAGCTGCACCTGATGGTCGTACTGCTGCCACACCCACCGGCGGCTGGCTATATTGGGAGAGCCTACGAGATCGAGCAAGATCTCCTCGAGCGATGCCTCCGGAGCCGGATATGCCTCTGGGTCCAGCGGCTCGTCCACCTCGTGGGCCGGGCGGTTCTGGGGAATGTCGTAGGTCGGCGGTTCGGTCAGAGCCTCGGCGTCCATATCACCGACCATCTCCCCGCGGAAGAAGACCCTCAGGTGTTTGGTGTCGGTGACTTCGCCCACGACAGTGGCGTCAAGGTCCCAGCGGTCGCAGATAGCCTTGACCCCCTCCCATCTGTCCGGGGCCACGATGCAGAGCATCCGCTCCTGGCTCTCGGAGATCATGATCTCCCAAGACTCCATGTCGGCCTCGCGCAGCGGGACCCGATCCGCGTGCAGATCGATCCCCACCTCTCCTTTGGCCGCCATCTCGCTTGACGAGGAGGTGATCCCGGCCGCTCCCAGATCCTGCAGAGCCACCAGCAGGTCGGCTCCCAACAGCTCGAGACAGGCCTCCAGAAGCTTCTTCTCGGTGAAGGGGTCGCCCACCTGGACCGACGGGCGCTTCTGCTCCAAGGTCTCGTCGAAGACCTGGCTGGCCAAAACGCTCGCCCCTCCGATGCCGTCCCGCCCGGTCTTCGACCCGATCAGAACGACGTGGTTGCCCACACCGGCCGCCTTGCTGCGGATGATCTCGTCCCTCTTGACCAGACCGACCGTCATCGCGTTCACCAGGCAGTTACCGGCATAAGGATCTTCGAAGTAGACCTCGCCGGCCACAGTGGGGATGCCCATGCAGTTGCCATAACCACCGATGCCGGCCACCACCTGCTCGAAAAGGTAACGTTGACGGCTGGTGACCGCCTCGGAGGGAGGTGTATCGGCCACGGGGGCAGCGAGGGCCGGGGCGCCGCCGGCCGCACCGTTCGGGGTACCGCCGTCCGGGGCCGCGCCGCGCGCCGGGCGCGCCGGCAGCGGCTCGATCTCGCCGAACCGCAAGGAGTCAAGCCCACAGATGGGCCGAGCCCCCATGGCGAAGATGTCGCGGATGATCCCACCCACGCCGGTCGCCGCTCCCTGGTAGGGCTCCACCGCAGAGGGGTGGTTGTGACTCTCGATCTTCATGGCCACGGCCACACCACCACCAATGTCCACGATACCCGCGTTCTCTCCGGGTCCCTGCAGGACATGTTCTCCAGTGGTGGGGAATCGCTTCAAGAGGGGTTTTGAGTGTTTGTAGCCGCAGTGCTCGCTCCACATCAGCGAGAACACGGCCAGCTCCACGTGGGTGGGCTCTCTCCCCTGGATGGCGCAGATCTTCTCGTACTCCCAACGGGTGAGACCGAGCTGCTCATAGAGCTCAGGCATCGACACTCCCGTCCGACTCTGGGGCCGTCGCAGACCCCGGCCCCGCCGCCGAATCCGGCTCCATTACGGTGGCACCCGTGCAGTCCGGGCCGCAGCCGGGGATCTCCCGCCAGTCCAGCTGGCTCTGGCAGACCCGGCATACACAAGTCTCCGGGAGATACCCCTTAATGAATGAATCGCGCGCGCCGCAGCGCGGGCAGACGGTCTGTCCGGCCATTATCCTCCCCGCCTTTCCAGCACCGAATCGATCATCGAACGGAAGAGGGCCCGTCCGTCGATGCCCCCCACGATCTCCTCACAGACCCGTTCGGGATGAGGCATCATCCCCAGAACGTTGTTGCCTTCGTTCAGGATACCGGCCACATTGTCCGTGGCCCCGTTGGGGTTGGCTGCGTCGATCGCGTTGCCACCGGCATCGCAGTACCGGAAGGCCACCAGACCGCGATCCTCGATCTCCTGGAGCCGGTCGGCTCCGGCCGTCCAATTGCCTTCGTTGTGATTCACCGGCACCTGGATCACCTGGCCCACGCGCATCCGGCCGGTGAACGGCGTATCGGTGCGCTCCACCCGCAGATACTGGGGATGGCAGACGAACCGCAATCCCCGATTGCGACGCAGAGCGCCGTGCAGGATGTGGGCCTCGGTGAGTGTCTGAAAACCGTTGCAGATGCCCAGGATCAATCCCCCCGCCTTTGCGAAGGCGGCCACCTCCTGCATGATGGGGCTAAAACGAGCCACCGCCCCAGTACGAAGGTAGTCACCGTAGGAGAACCCCCCGGGAAGAATGACGCAGTCGGCTCCCTGGAGGTCGCGGTCCTTGTGCCAGAGGTAGTAGGGGTGGGCTTCGGGAAACGTGCAGAGCGCGTGATGGGTATCGTATTCACAGTTGGAGCCCGGGAAGACCACGATACCGAAGCGGACCGAACCCGCCGTCACGTCAGGCTCCCTCCCTCGGCGCCGCTTCTGCCGCGTCGATATCGAAACGGTAGTCTTCGATTATGGGGTTGGCGAGCAACCTGCGGCACATATCGTCCACGTCGGCCTTCACCTTCTCCGCATCGCTCCCGTCGACCTCCAGCGTTATATAACGCCCCACCCGGATATCGTGGGCACCCGAGTGACCGAGGGCCGGCAGCGCCCTTTCCACCACGGCTCCCTGGGGATCGACCACCCCCGCCTTCGGTGTGACGTATACGGAGACTCTGTACACGCTCGCGCCCCCTTCGTGCTTAGCGCTCCTCGCAAGACCAGGCTGTCCGACCTACCCCCGGCCGACCGCCCAGGCCCCATGGATCAGGACCTGATTCTATCAGCTTGCCGGGGCGGGCGGCGTCGACGTTGACAACCGCGAGCCTCCTCTCTAATGTCCTACCTGAACACGATCGAAGGCCCTGCGACCGGCAACCGACCGCTGATAGCTCGAACAGGAGAGGAGGCGACGACGCCCCGAGAGCGCATGCATAGCGTGGCCGCCATCGCGTTGCTCGTCCTGGCCATCGTCGCCGGCGGCGTATCCTGGATGCTCCAGGGTACGGCTCTCTGGGTGCTGCTGGGCATCGCCGTGGCGCTTCTGGTGGCAGGTATCTACCTCGCCGCGCGTGCCAATGCTCCGCGGGAAGACGGCCCAACCTAGAGAAAGGCCATCGACCCGCCGTCGGGATAGAGAATGCTCCCCGTGACGAAATCTGAAGCCGACGAAGCCAGGAAGAGCGCCGGTCCCACAATGTCGTCGACTCGGCCCCAACGGCCCATGGGGACGTTACCCAGCATCCGTTCGTACCTGGAAGCCTCGTCCTTCATTCTCTGCGCCATCATGGGGGTCGGCGTGATGATCGGTCCGATGGCGTTCACATTGACACCATACTCCGCCCATTCCCGAGCCAGTTGTCTGGTGATCATGTCGACGGCGCCCTTTGATGCGCAGTAGCCGCTGTTACCGCCAAGACCGGCGCGCCGGCCCCGTACCGAGGAGAGGTTGATGATCTTGCCCCCACCGTTCTTGATCATCCCCGCAGCGAATGCGCGGCAGCAGAGCATGACCCCGCGAACGTTGGTCGCGAAGAGGTCGTCCCACTCCTCCATGGAGAACTCAAGCGCCGAAGCCTTGTAGTTGACACCCTGAGCGTTGACCAGGATGTCGACCTGTGACATCTCGGCCTCCACGGTAGCCACCAGGTCCTTGACGGTCTGCTCGATGCGGCAGTCGACCTGATGGACCGTGACCGTGTCACCCGTCGCGGCCTCGATCTCTCGCGCGGCTCTCTGCAGGTTGTCGAGGTGGCGGCTGGCGATGACAACGTTCGCACCGGCCTCCACAAACCCTGTGGTAATGCCTTGGCCGAGCCCTCCGGCTCCCCCGATCACCACCGCGTTCTTGCCCGCCAAACAGAACCGATCGCTCACTTCAAGACTCCTCCCGCCGTTCCGGCAACAGCGCCCTCAGCCCTCCGCCGGCCGAGCCGGAGCGGGCCGGGCCGGAGCGGGCTGGGCCGGAGCGGGCTGCGTAGGCTACCACTCGATACCCGCCACCCGCTCGAAGATCACCCCCATGTTGCGGAGCTGATAGCCCGGATCGAAGCAGGCCTCGATCTCGGCTGCGCTCAACCTCTCAGTCACCTCGTGATCGTCCTTGAGCAACTCCTGGAACGACCTCTTCTCCTCCCAGGCCTTCATGGCACTGCGCTGGACGACCGCGTAAGCGTCGTCCCGCAACATCCCCGTCTGCACGAGAGCCAGCAGCACCCGCTGGCTGTAGAGCAGACCGAAGCTTTTCTCCATGTTCTTCGCCATAGTGGCCGGATACACGTTCAGCTTCTCCATCAGCCAACAGGCCTTCTTGAGCATGTAATGGAGGAGGATGGTGCTATCGGGGAGGATGATGCGCTCCGCGCTCGAGTGACTGATATCGCGCTCGTGCCAGAGAGCCACGTTTTCGAAGGCCGTGAGCATGTTCGTCCGGATGACCCGAGCCTGTCCGCAGAGCCGCTCGGAGATGATGGGGTTGCGCTTGTGCGGCATCGCCGACGACCCCTTCTGCCCGGGAGCGAAGTACTCCTCGGCCTCAAGGACCTCAGTGCGCTGATAGTGCCGCACCTGCAGGGCCATCTTCTCGATGGTGGTCGCGAGCAGGGCGAGAGCCGCCATGAACTCGGCATGCCTGTCGCGTTGCACGATCTGGGTGGAGACGGGAGCGGTCCCCAGGTCCAGGACCGACAGCGCGATCTGTTCGACCTGCGGGTCGACGTTGGCGTAATTGCCCACCGCCCCCGATATCTTGCCCACGGACACTTGTTGCGCAGCCCGTTCCAGCCGCTCCAGGCCGCGCTTCACCTCGAAAGCCCAGAGTCCAAGCACCATGCCGAAAGTGATGGGCTCGGCGTGTACTCCATGGGTGCGACCCATCATGACCGTGTCACGGTGTTCCAGAGCCCGGCGCTGGAGGATGCGCCCCAGTCTCCTGGTCTCTTCCCCAAGGAGGGCGCCGGCCGTCCGCAACTGCAGAGCCAAGCCGGTGTCGAGCACGTCCGAGGAAGTAAGCCCGTAGTGGATGTACTTGGAGCACTCACCGACATTCTCGGCGACACAACTCACGAAGGCGATGACATCGTGCTGTGTCGTCTGCTCGATCTCGCAGACCCGGTCGACATCAAAGGCCGCCTTCGCCTTGATCTCGGCAAGCGCATCCCCGGGTATCCGCCCCACCCGAGCCCAGGCCTCGCAGACGGCCAGCTCCACCTGGAGCCAAGCCGCCATGCGCGCCTCATCCGTCCAGACGGACGTCATCTCCGGCGTGGAGTAACGCTCGATCACCGGGCGCCTCCCTCAGGAGCGGCGTTTGCCTCAGAGGCGGCACCCATCTGCGAAGCTGCACCCGACGGGGAGGCGGCGTCCACTCCGGTGGCACCCAGACCCACCGCTCCGGAGACCCGGAGGATCTTGGCGGCAAGGATGGCCGCGTTACGCGCTCCGTTGATGGCCACAGTAGCTACCGGCACGCCCGGCGGCATCTGCACGGTGGAGAGGAGCGAATCGAGACCGCCCAGATCACTGGTGCGGATGGGTACTCCGATCACCGGCAGCTCGGTCATGGAGGCGACCACACCGGCCAGAGCCGCGGCTTTGCCCGCCCCTGCGATGACGACCTTCAGGCCCCGGGCCTCCGCACTCAAGGCGTACTCACGGACACCTTCCGGATTGCGATGAGCCGAGAGCACATGGACTTCACAGGCGATTCCCCGCGCTTCCAGCTCTTTGGCCGCATCGTCCATCACGTGTGCGTCGGAGCCCGAACCCATCAAGATGCCCACCAAAGGCTGCTCCGTCATGTCTTCCCCTTCCGTGGTCGAGGTCCGTTGTGCGCCGGTGTGCGATACCGACCTCAAAGGTCTAGTGCTGCTTCTCCCACTCCTCCGCCCTCAGGGCGATATCAGTCCGATAGTGTGCGCCCGCAAAGTCGATGGCCGCCACGCCTTCGTACGCCCGCGCCCGAGCCTGGGCGAAGCTGTCTCCCAGGCCGGTCACAGTGAGCACCCGACCACCCGCGGTGACCAGCTTCCGGCCGGCCCCGAGGCGCGTCCCGGCTTGAAACACCTCCACACCTTCCACCCCCCAAGCCTCTTCAATACCGGTGATTACGTCGCCCTTCGGACCCGGCCCCGGATACCCGCGCGAGGCCATGACCACGCTGACCGCCGCTCCGCTACCCCATTGTACGGTCGGAGGAAGTAAGTCGCCCCGAGCGGCCGCCCACAGGATTTCGAGTAGATCCGACTCCAGCCGGGGAAGAAGAGCCTGCGTCTCCGGGTCGCCGAAGCGACAATTGAACTCCAATACCTCAGGCCCGTGATCGGTCAGCATGAGTCCTGCGTAGAGGACACCTCGGTAGTCGATACCCCGGCGGACCAACTCGGCCACCGTCGGCCTCACCACTTCGTCCACCAGGCGCTCGTACAGGGCATCTTCGACCCTTGGAACCGGAGAGTACGATCCCATGCCGCCCGTGTTCGCGCCCGCGTCACCATCCAGAGCCCGCTTGTAGTCCTGAGCGGGAGCTAGGGGAAGGATCTGCTCACCACTCACGATCGAGAGGAGCGATACCTCTTCTCCCTGCAGGTACTCCTCGATAAGCACCATATCGGCCGCGTCTCCAAAGCGCCTCGCAACGAAGCACTCCTTCAGAGCCGCCTCCGCCTCTTCCATCGTAAGCGCGACCATCACGCCTTTGCCGGCCGCCAACCCGTCGGCCTTGACGACCACCGGAGCACCATGCTTGTGGAGATACGCCAAAGCCCGATCGTGGTCGGTGAAGACGTCCGCGTGAGCGTTGGGCACTCCGGCGGCCTCCATCACTTCCTTGGCGAAAGCTTTGGAACCCTCCAGTCGCGCCCCCGTCAGGCCGGGTCCGAACACGGCAAAACCCCGATACCTCAACTGGTCGGCCAATCCGGCGACCAGGGGAGCCTCGGGACCCACCACTGTGAGGTCGATCCTTTCCCGCTCTACGAATGCGACCAGCGAGGGGACATCCTCGGCTGCCACGGCCAGATTCACGGCGTCGCCCTCTATCCCGGGGTTACCCGGAGCGCCGATGAGCCTTCCGATCCGGGGGCTCTTCGCCAGACTGCGCACCAGAGCATGCTCCCGGGCGCCTCCGCCTACTACCAGGACATCCAGCCGCTCAGAAGCCATGCATCCCTCCCTTTCACCGAGAACGGCCCCTGCGGGTCGAGGCCTACCGGCCCATATCGGACGAGTGCCCGCCGTCCTTCTGGTCCTCCAATTCGCGCGGTTCACCCGGGCCCGGCCGGCGTTCGACGGCGGGGTAGGGGACCTTGATGTGCTGCTCTCGCTTCGCGCCCACAGAGACAAGCGATACGGGTATGCGGACGTTGTTGATGATGAGGTTGAGGTAGTCAATGGTCTCTTGTGGAAGATCCTGGACGCTCTTGGCATTAGAGATATCCGTCTTCCACCCGGGCACTTCCTCGTAGACGGGCTCCACTTCGCGGAAGACCGCCTGGGCGGGGGGCAGTTCGTCCAGAGTCTCGCCTTTGTAGCTGTAGGCCGTGCACACCTTGATGGTGTCGAGCGCGCTGAGAACGTCCAGCTTGGTGATGCACAGCCCGGTCATCCCATTGATCCGCGCGGCGTAGCGGAGGGCGACCAGATCCAGCCACCCGCAACGCCTCGGCCGCCCTGTGGTCGTGCCGAATTCACATCCCAGCTCGCGCAGAGTCTCGCCGGTCTCGTCGGTCAGCTCCGTGGGGAAAGGACCCTCCCCCACCCGAGTGGTGTAGGCCTTGGTTACGCCCCAGATCTCATTGATGTCGATCGGGCCCAGGCCGGTTCCCACGCAGGCGTAACCCGCCACCGGATTGGAGGAGGTCACATAGGGATAGGTGCCGTGGTCGAGATCGAGCAAGGTGCCCTGCGCACCCTCGAGAAGCACCGATGCCCCCCGGCGCAGTGCGCTCCACACCAGCAACTCGGTATCGTCGATGTGGGCGCGCAGCGATTCGGCCGCGTCGATGTAGCGCTCGCACTCGGCCTCCAGGCTGCTCACATCCTGATCGTAGGTCTTGGCCATCACTTCAGCCTTGGCCCGCATGGTCGCTATGACTCGTTCGCGAAAACCCTCGGGATCGAGTACATCCTGCATGCGCACGCCTTGACGGGCCGCTTTGTCGGAGTAGGCCGGCCCGATCCCCCGCCCGGTGGTACCTATCTTGCCCTTGCCCAGCCGCGTCTCCTGTATCTGATCGAGCATGATGTGATAGGGCATGATCAGATGGGCTTTGCCGGAGACCTTCAGGTTGGCCGTCGAGACGCCTCTACCTTCAAGCTCGTCGATCTCCGCGCGCAGCACTGTGGGATCGATAACTACACCGTTGCCTACGACGGCCACCAGATCGCGGTTGAAGATGCCGGAGGGTACGAGATGCAAGGCGAACTTGCCGTACTTATTCTCAACCGTGTGTCCGGCGTTGTTCCCACCTTGGTAGCGAACCACAAAGTGAGCCTGCTCGCACAGAAGGTCGGTGACCTTCCCTTTGCCTTCGTCGCCCCACTGGGCGCCTACAACCACAAGAACCGGCACGATGCCTCCCGATAGTCGGTGAACCTGGAACGCGTCTCGATCGTCACTGACGACCGGCGCCCGCAGCGACGAGTGGCCGCCTCCTGCCGGCGGCGTGAACGGCCGCCGCAGTCGGAAA
>JAAYCW010000044.1 GCA_012729575.1 Actinomycetota bacterium
CGGGCTGCTTGAGTAGCAGTCCTTCACCACCAAGGCTGGTGAGGAGCTTGCCGTCCACCTTCAACTGCACCCTATCCACCGTCGGGAACTGGGTGAGGGTGTAGACGACCTGACCAAGACGCAGGTACATGGATTGACTCCCGCCTCCAGTCACGAACTGTCCGCCCAGGTCAACGGTGGCCACCTTATCCTTGATAGAGAGAGAGTTGACCCTCACCTTGGACGGAACGGCCGTGTTCGCACCTCCATCGCGCTCCGCGGATGACGGGCCGGCCAGCAGGTTCATGAGGGCGGTCTTACCTATGGCGGGAGTGAAGGGCACGGTCCGCGTCTGCGGAGCCAGCCTCTCCTGGGTCACGAAGTAGACTTTGAAGGACGAGGTCTTAGGGGCGCTCGTCCCCGGACCATCTTCGGTGGAGCCCCTAACCAGACCGTCGTACTGGGTGCGGCTTATAGAGTCACCGACCAGCAGCCCTTCACCACCCAGCACGCGCAGGTCGCTGCCGTCGATCCGGATCTTGACCCTGTCGACAGTCTGGAATTCGGTCAGCGTGTAGACAAGCTGACCCAAGCGGAGATACATGGAGGATGACCCTCCTCCCGAGACGAAGTCCGCACTGAGATCCACAACGGCCAGACCGTTCTTCACCGAGAGGCTCCGCAAGGCCGTCCCCTGGGGGATGGCGGAGAGGAGGCCTGATGCGTTCTCGGGGTCATCCGGGCCTTTGAGCAACTGACTCAGGGCCGCTGTGCCGACCATGTCCGTCCCCGCGATCTCCCTGAAGATGGGGGTCAGCTTCTCGCCCTGCGTGAAGTAGATCTTCACCTTGACGGTCTTCTCCTTGGCCGGCGCACTCTTCGATGCCTCTGCTTGAACGGGAGCTTCAGTGGGGGCCGGCGGCCGGTCCATCTCGGCCGCCGTCGTGGTCGTCGGGATGGCTGCCTGGTTATCGGAGTCGGCCTCAGCTTTCCCCGAGGAAGGAGTTCCCCGAGTTTCGTCGGCAGACTGTGCCGGGTCCGTACCCGCCGGTGCAACGGTCGAGAGTGATCCATCATTGGCTACGACTGCCTCGTCCGCCCAAGCGACGGCTACGGCGGCCGTCATGACGGTGAGCGCGAGAAACCCGCTCAGGATGAAGAGTCGCCGCCGACCTCGGCGTTGTCTTGGATTGTCCATGTTCATGTGTGGTCTCCCTTCATTTCGCCGATTAAGGCCTTGAGCTGAAGCCAAAATGCCGCCCGGATTTCACGGGTCGGTGACACTCGCGTAACGATCGAGTCACAGACCCCCGACGGCGTCCGCTCCGTGGGAACCACCTGCTGTCGTGGGAACCACCTGCTGCTGTGGCAACCACCTGCTGCTGTGGCAACCATCTGCCGGCCAGGGGGCCTAAGCGGTTGACTATGTGGGTACGCCTTTGGGTGATGAACCTCGTTGATCATCGGTACCGGAGTCCTTCGATGGGTAACGTGCTTTAGGCAGATGGAACACCCGAGCTACGGCGAGCACGAGAAGACGCCGAATCAGTCTCCCGGGAGCCGCACCGCGACCGGCGGGCATGCCGCACATCATCAGATGATGGTGGCGGATTTCCGCAGGCGGTTCTGGGTCTCGCTGGTCATCACCGTCCCTGTCCTCCTGCTGTCGCCGCTCATCCAGAGAACCCTCCACCTGGAAGCTTTGGCTTTTCCCGGAGACCGATACGTGCTGCTCGCCTTGAGTGCGTTCGTGTACGGCTGGGGAGGTCTTCCCTTCCTGAAAGGTGCCGTCAAGGAACTACGAGAGTGGCGACCGGCCATGATGACCCTGATCGCCGTTGCCATCACTGCGGCCTTCGCGTACAGCGCAGCCGTGGTCATCGGTGTGGAGGGCGACGTCTTCTTCTGGGAACTGGCTACCCTTGTGGACGTTATGCTCCTTGGCCACTGGTTGGAGATGAAATCGGTCATGGGTGCCTCGCGGGCGCTGGAGGAACTCGCCCGGCTGATGCCGGACGAAGCCCACCTCTTGGCCGAGGATGGCGGTGTGACCGACGTGCCTCTGGCGGAGCTTGAGCCCGGCAACCGGGTGCTCGTTAGGCCGGGGGAGAAGGTCCCCATCGACGGGCGGGTGGTCAAGGGGGGCAGTTCCTTGAATGAGGCCATGCTCACCGGGGAGTCGACACCCGTCGAGAAACAGGAAGGCGACACTGTTATCGGCGGATCGATAAACGGTGAAGGCTCCTTGGAGGTCACCGTCGAGAAGATGGGTACAGACACCTACCTTGCCCGAGTCATCGATCTTGTGCGGCGGGCCCAAGAAAGCAAGTCCCATGGTCAGAACCTGGCGGATCGGGCCGCCTTTGTGCTCACTCTCGTCGCTCTCACCGTGGGTGCCGTGACGCTCATCGTATGGCTGGCACTGGGTAGCAGTTTCGAGTTCTCTCTTGGGCGCAGCATCACCGTAATGGTGATCACCTGCCCTCACGCTCTGGGTTTGGCCATCCCCCTGGTGGTGGCGGTCTCTACGTCGCTGGGGGCGAAACGTGGCCTGCTCATCAGAGACCGCAGCGCCTTCGAGCGCTCGCGCAAGGTCGACGCGGTAGTGTTCGACAAGACAGGCACTCTGACTGAAGGCCGGTTTGGGGTGAGTGAGGTGTGGGCCTTCGATGGTCGGGAGCGGGACGAGATTCTGGTTATGGCCGC
Source organism: Actinomycetota bacterium (assembly GCA_012729575.1). Taxonomy (GTDB): domain Bacteria; phylum Actinomycetota; class Thermoleophilia; order RBG-16-64-13; family RBG-16-64-13; genus RBG-16-64-13. The sequence goes on from JAAYCW010000044.1 coordinate 2,686, forward strand.
CTCGCTGGAGAGCCGCTCAGAACATCCCATCGCCCAGGGGATCGTTCGCTCTGCTGAGGAGCGAGAGCTAGAGCTTCTCGCTACGGAAGACTTTTCTTCGATCCCCGGCAAGGGCATAGAGGCCACGGTTGACGGGAGGCGGATGAGCGTGGTGGGTCCGAGCTATCTCATGGAACAGGGCATCGAAGCACCGTCGATCGACAGGGCCGGCCGGCCTCTCACTGTTGTCTACCTGCTGGGCGACGGGGAGCCCCTCGGCGCTTTGGGACTGGGCGATGTGGTGCGGGCTGAGTCTCGAGAGGCCGTGAGGGGGCTCCAACGCCTGGGTATCAAGACCATCATGCTCACTGGGGACAACGAAGACGTGGCCGGTTGGGTGGCGAGTGAACTCGGTCTTGACGAGTACTACGCCGGGGTCCTTCCCGAGGAAAAAGCGGAGCGTGTGAGGGAACTGCAGCAAAAGGGACTGTTGGTAGGCATGGTGGGAGACGGGGTGAACGACGCCCCTGCTCTGGCCCAGGCCGACGTGGGAGTAGCCATCGGGGCAGGGACCGACGTGGCCATCGAGTCGGCCGATATCGTCCTGGTCAAGAACGATCCCCGTAACGTCCTCGATCTGTTCTCCCTCGCCCGGGCCACCTGGAAGAAGATGGTTCAGAACCTGGGTTGGGCTACGGGTTACAACGTGATCGCCATCCCCCTTGCCGCCGGCGCGGCAGCGGGAGCCGGTGTCGTCCTCAGCCCGGCCGTGGGGGCGGCGCTCATGTCGGCGAGCACGATCGTTGTGGCCATCAACGCGCGGTTACTGGGTCGCCTCAAAGGGTCGACGAGGGACAGAGTGCCCCCAAGGCATACTTGATTAGACGGACGGAGCAAGGGTCGAGCGGACCTCACCAACGCGTCCGCCTGTCCCGACGGTGAGGCCTAGGCCTGGAACAAGCGTTTCTCCCGAGCGAGCGAAGCCGCTGCGTCGCTGGGAGAGGAGAAGAAACGGACTCTCTCGTGGTCGAGGAATCCGGTGAAGGTCAGCACTCGGTTCGTGCCTGCCGAGGCGCCGATTATCCCCAGCCAACCATCGGGGGGTATTTGTCCCAGCGCCGACAACAGAACGCTCAGCCCGCCGCTGTCGAGGAATGCGCAGTCGGTCAGGTCTATCAGCAGACTCTGGGACGGGAAGGGACCGGTTAGCGCTTCGTTCACCGCGTCGCGGGCGGCCTGCTTCGATGATTGGTCAAGATCGCCCTCGATCACTATGAGTGGGATTCCGTCGATCGCACCTTCAGTCAAGTTCATAAGAGACCCTCCATTCTCCCGTACTCGCGCCTCCAAAGTGTCCTTCTGATTCCCAGCAGGCGGCGGGGAGAAACCCAAACGGGAGCGGTTGGGGAGCGGTTGGTTTGTGCATGCGGGTCAGGGGGCACATACGAGCGATAGAAGGCTTGGCCGGGGAGGCCGGGCTCGGATGGTCGAGTCTCAAAGGGAACCCCGGCCGGCGCACGTCCCGAGGAGGTTCCAGGTGGACGCAGAGCGACCGCTGATGGATATGGGTTTCACCGGGGAGCGCTTCCCGGCGGGCGCCCATGTCTGTCTCATCTACGAGAGTGAAGAAGAGCGCAGAGACCTCATGTCGAAATTTCTGGAAGCAGGTCTCAGGGATGGCGAGAAGGTGCTCTATCTCACTGATGTGATGAGACCCGGTGAGGTACTGGACTGGCTTTCGGACTTGGGGGTGGAGTTACCCGCCGGAGCTGATTCCAACCGTTTCACCGTCACCGAAGCGGAGCCGGTCTACTGCCCGGGGGGCGAGTTCAGGCCCGAGCAGATGTTCGAATTCTAGCGTGAGCTCTACAGCGATTCCGTGGCGCGACACTACCCGGCGGTGCGGGCGACCGGAGAGGCCTCCTGGGCGGTACGCGGGATCCCCGGCTCAGACCGTCTGATCGAGTACGAGGCTCTCCTTAACAAGGTCTTGGAGACGGCGCCGGTGACCACTGTTTGCCAGTACGACGTCAATCTGTTTGATGGGCGGACCATTCTCGACGTCCTGCGAGTGCATCCGGTCATGATCTCGCGGGGCCAATTGGTCAGGAACCCCTTCTACGTCGCGCCGGATGAGTTCCTGGCCGCCGGCCGGCGGAGGTGACGTGTGGGGGAAGACGGTGAGGAGAGGCGGCTGCCAGATCCTCGGGTCCTGGGCTGGCTCCTTGCCACCCACAATGTCCTGCAGACCCTCCCCACCGTTGGGAAGCTGGGCGAGTTCCTAGCAGGTGCACTCGAGGATATCCCCGGCGTCTCGGCAGGGGAACTCTGCCTCTCTGACCCCCGAATCGACCCGTGCGGTCAACCTTGCCCGGCTTCTGAGAGCGACCACGCGGGGGATTCAATCACCGATTATCCCAGCAAGACGATGACCCGATTCTCCCTGGAAACCATTCATGGCTGTTATGGCCAGATCGTTCTTCAGATCGGGGACCCGGTCCTCTTTGAACCTTATGGACCCTTCCTTGCCAACTTCGCCGGTTCTCTCGCCCTGCTCTTGGAGACTCGCAGGCAAAGGAGCCAACTGGAGGAGGCGTTCGAGAAACTCAGTGAGGAGGAAAGAAGGTATCGCCAGCTCTTCACAGAGATGACCGCCGGCCATGCGGTGCACGAGATCGTCCTCGACGAAGCGGGCGTTCCGTGGGACTACCGATTCCTGGAGGTGAACCCCGCCTTCGAGAGGATCACCGGTCTCAAAGCCGAGCACGTTGTGGGCAGAAGCGCGCAGGACATCTTGCCTGGGTTGGAGCCCTCCTGGATGGAGAAGTATGGGCACGTGGCCCTCACCGGTCAACCCGTTCGCTTCGAGGATTACAACCAGGGTCTTGGTCGCTACTACGACGTAGTGGCGTACCGGCCGCAGCCAGGTCAGTTTGCCGTCATCTTCACCGACATCACCGAGCGCAAACAGGTGGAGGAGCGTCTCCATGAAGCCTCCGAGGAACTCAAGGCGCAGAACGAAGAACTGCAGATGGCGCAAAAGGAGGCAGCCCGCCTCTTGGAAGACCAGCGTACCCTGTTCCAGCGGTTACAGGCGGCTCTGCTGGATATACCGCAGCAGCTTCCAGGGGTGAAGTTCGCTCATTTGTATCGGTCTGCCACCAGAGAAGCCCAGATCGGCGGCGACTTCTACGACGTCTTTGAAGCCAAGGACGGTCGCATCGCCCTCCTCATAGGCGATGTATCGGGACACGGGATCGAAGCGGCCCGTTTGGCGATGCTGGTGAAGGACACGATCCACGCTTTCACCCACCAGTTCTGTCGGCCCCATCTCGTGCTCAGGGAGGCCAATAGACTTCTGGTGAAGAAGAACCTGTCTGGTTTTGTCAGCGTGTTCTTAGGGTTCCTTGATCTGGAAGACGGAACTTTCACCTATTCGTCGGCCGGTCATCCGCCTCCGTTGCTCGATACAGATGGCCGCACCCGCCTTCTCGAGTCGGCGAGCTTCCCTCTCGGTGTATTGGCCGACGCTCGTTACCGGGACAGGGAGATCGATATACCAGAGGGGAGCCATCTGCTGCTCTACACGGACGGCATCACGGAAGCACGTCGAGACGGGATGTTCTTCGAGGAGAAGAGGCTGGCCGAGGTCCTTGAGCGAAGACGACACGAGGAGGTAGAGGCGCTTCCCGGCCTGTTGCTGGATGAGGCTCTTCTCTTCGCCGGAGGTGAGCTCGACGACGATGCCGCCTTGCTTGTCGTCAACTACCTGGGCAAGACGAGTACCGACGAGACCTGACTCTGGATTGAACCCGGAGATAGGGTCAGGAGTCTTCCGCAGTGTAATCCAGGCCGGAGTTTGTGACGATCAAGGGGCAGGTCCAGACAGTGTCAGAGGAGGGTTTCGCGCGGTTAGGCCGTCGTTGTAGTGCCGGTGGCTGCGCCTAAGAGGAATTTGACAATCTTTAGGGGCGGTTGATATGGTCCTGAACACTACTTACTGGCGTACGTGAGGGCGTGTGGCAGGGGGCTGGTTGTCGATCGACTGTGAACTCCTTGCGCAGTATCTCCCGGGACCTGGGGTCGATTGAACGTGGCCCTGTCGTGGATACTGCGCTCCGTTTCTCATTGATTGGGTTCTCTTTTTCGTCTCGGTTCGTTTTTGCAGGCTTCTCCCACTGCCTTCTCTCTGGGGCTCAGTCGAGCAAACGGGCAGCTCGGGCGGAGTAGTATCCGCGGCAGATATGACCATCAGGGCACTGGGGATAGGGTACGCAAGCAGACATGCACTGAACTCAACGGCTGTGCCTGCAACAAGTGCCCCAGTAGTAGTGTTGTGCCGTGCCTTTGCGGTTAGTCTGTGACTTGGAAGGGGGTCTTATTGGCTTGATTTCAGGTTAGTCTGCAGTTCAATTCAGTCCATAGTGCTAGGGGGGTTCGATGAAGAGGCGTTCTTTCATAGGTGGGCTTATCATTCTGATGCTGAGTGTCGTATTTGTCGTGGCTGCATGCGGTGGGGATGAGGGAACGACTACGACCGCCGCGCCTGCAGAGACCACTTCGGCGGTGAGTACCGAGACTACATCCGCGCCTAGTTCCGAGACCACCTCTGCCCCGGGTAGCGAAACGACCATGACAGTCGCCAAAGAGGATGTTCTCAAAATCGGAGCGATTAGCTCTGTCTCGGGAGACTTGGCTACGGCCTTCAAGGCCATGTATGACTCGGTAGGCCCTACCCAGGAAATACTCAACGAGGAGGGCGGATGCACGGTGGGCGACACCCACTATACCATCGAGCTCACCATGTATGATGATCAGTCGACCACCGCCGGTGGTATGACGGCCATCAGTAAGCTCATTGGTGACGGCGTCAAGTACGTTGTCCCGCCGATGTTTATGCCGATAAATCTGGCCATTGCGCAGACCTGCGAAGAAAACAAGATTATGCGGGTGAAGTCCGCCGGTGCCGGTGCGGCCGAAACCAATCCGGAGAACCCCTATATGTTCTTCAGTTTCTCAAGCTTCACATTGATGGAGCCCTTCTATGAATACGCTCTTGCCAAGTACCCTGAGATTAAGAAGGTTGCGGTCATCACCCCTGATGACCCTGGTGCCGTGACATTTGAAGAAATGACCAAAGCAGTCTACGCCGAACGTGGTATTGAGATTGTGTACTGGGAGGTGTACCCGCAGCCGAGTTTTGACTTCTACTCCATACTCAACAAGGCGCTGGCAACGAATCCGGATGCCATTGACATGATTTTTGGGATACCGCCGTGCACGTCCGCCATTATCAACCAGTCGCGTGAGCTTGGCTTCGAGGGACCCATTTTCAGCCCGTCTGTGCCGGGCGATGCCAACGTTATTAATGCCATGCTCGCGCCCGAGTGGGCCTACGATATTCTGGCCTCCGGCCCAGAGGTTATGAGTGACAAGATGATTCCTAGGGTGCAAAGACTCCGTGAGATGGTTCTGGCGACGGGAGCCAGCTTCGAGTTTGATAGTCTGCATCTCTTGGATGCATGCTCGGCCATCGTCTCTGCGATTGAGGCTGCGCAGAGTATCGAGACCGTGGATGTGGTTGCCGCAATCGACAGTGGGGCGTGTGAAGGCTTTGATGGCTCCTACGGGCCGGCCACATGGGGAGCTTACGAGGAAGTCTACGGCAATAATCACTGCGCTGAGCCTCCGGCCATGGTTACGGCCTACAACAAGGGCGTTCTCGAGTTTGAGTGGCTTAAGTAGGTGATGTTCGGCCGGGCTTGGAGTGGCTAATGCTCCAACCGTACGAGGCACAATGCGGACATTAGAGGGGAAGACGGCGCTGGTGACCGACCGACTTCCCAGAAGGAGGCACTATGATCAGCGACCGGGTCGATGCGCTACTGCGCAGCAGGGGGGAGGATGTAGAGAGGGCGGGCCACACCGGTAGGAAAGTGGTCGGCTACCTCCCCGGCGGCTACGTCCC
>JAAYCW010000189.1 GCA_012729575.1 Actinomycetota bacterium
AGCGCGGTGAAGAGCCACCTGCAAAGAGCCAGGGAGAGGCTCCGCCCATTGGTGGAGGAAGATTGATGGACATCCAGGTAACCGACGCCAAGCTACGCGAGGTTTTCAAGCAGAATGCGCCGCCTTCTAATGAGCGCCATCTGGCGGCCGCCCTCCGTCCGGACAGACCTGAAGAACCGACTCGGGCGCCCGGCCTCACAGCTAAGGCGACGCGACGCAGATGGACGCTGCGAACCGCCGCGATCATGGTGGCGGTCTTGATGCTGATAGCCGCCGCCGGGATCGGCGCTTGGAAGATCGTGAGCCACGTGGGACAGGACGATTGGATTATCGTTATCAACGATCCGGTGATATCGCCGACGACCGGCGGGACCCCCACGACAGCGGAGGCAGAATGCCTGCTGGCGACGGTCACCGACGGGGTCTGGGAGCTGAGAGTGGACCGCTGGGGCCGCCTCGACAACGTGCGCCTGCCCAGCGACTGGCTCCCCGAGACGGCCTATGTGCAGATGGAGGACCCGACGACGTTCCAGGTAGTGATCTCCGAGGGCGGTACTAGGGTCTCGATCGAGGGAGATTGGGGCGTTCACCACCACACTGTCGAGGGCGAGCGCTCTTCTGCAGACAGCGACCGCATCTGGTACGACTTTGATATTTCTGCCGGAGGACGGTTCGTGATCTGGCAGACTGCCGACGGCCTGCAGGCGGAAGAAACTATATACGGATCGGGGAGACCTATGCTCCGAAGTCTTCGGGGCAGCCTGGTGAAGACCGGCGCGACAGAGATCAATACGGGTGAGAGTTCGCTCTTCCCCGTCCGGGTCGACGGCAAATGGGGATTCATCGACAGCGCCGGTACCATCCAGATCGAGCCGCAATTCGCCGGTGTCCGCCGTCTGGAGGGGGAGGGCGGTTTGGTCGGGTTCAACGAAGGACTCTGCGCCGTACAACTGGTGAAAGACGGGCCCTGGGGCTTCGTCGACACCTCCGGCCAAGTGATCATCGAGCCACAGTTCGACCTCGCCCAGTGGTTCTCTGAGGGCCTGGCGGTAGTCCGAAATGCCGGCCATTGGTATTTCATCGACGAGACCGGGGCTATGGTGTTGGGGCCTTTCAGTGGTGCTATCGGCTTCTCCGGCGGTCTCGCTCTGATCGTCGACGAGGAGGGTGGGCCAACGCTCATAGACAGGAAGGGCAGTAAGGTGCCCGAAGTGGAGGGCCCGGACGGCCTGCGTCTATCGATTGCAGGTGGTTACTCCGAGGGACTCGCTGTGGCGTACACGATCGAGGGTGCCGGAAGCGCACCAGCCGGCCTCGCGGGTTATGTTGATGAATCCAGCGCGCTGGTCATCGAACCCCGGTTCAGCGTGGCGGGCGACTTTTCTGAGGATCTGGCGCCTGTGGGGGTTGGCGAGAACGATGACGTCATGGAATACGGCTACATCGACAAGACAGGCGACTGGGCCATTCAGCCGCAGTTCTGGTTGGCCAACCCCTTGTCTGAAGGTCTGGCCGCTGTCGCAGTCAAGGCCAAAGACGGCGTGCGCTGGGGTTACATCGACAGGACAGGCGCTTGGAAGATACAACCGCGGTTCGACGAAGCCCACGATTTCTCGGAAGGTCTCGCCGTCGTGTGGCTGGACAATACGTGCCACTACATCGACACGACCGGCGCTGTGGTGATCACGGTCCAGGGGATGGGATTCGACTTCGCTGGAGGTGTGGCTCGCGTAGGCGGTGGATTCGACGGCTCCCCAAGCTACATCGATAGGACCGGCAGCGTGATCTGGCGGGGGGAGTAGTCGCGGGTTGCCTGGCGGCGCCCTTGGCTCTTTCAGACGAGAGGCACCCAGTCCCAACCGTCACCGCGAGGCACGAGGTGACCGAGTCCGGGGAAAGGGAAATGGAAGCCCATCACAAGGGCTTCTTCGGCCGCCGCCCTCTGCAAGAGAGACTCCCGGGTGGCGACCGTCTGAGTTGGGAGCATGTCGACGACAGCGACCCAGCGCGGTCTCCGCACGTGAAGCGGATGAAGCACGACGTCGGAGACACAATACAAGGTGTCACCCTGCGAAGAGACGCGTACGGCCGACTGGCCGGGGGTGTGACCCGGCGCGGGAATGACAGCAACGCCTGGCAGGATCTGTTCTTCACCCCTGACGAGGCGGACGTGTTCCTCCAGCACAGAAAGATTGCGACGAGCACAACCAATGATGACCTCTCTGCCGTGCTCGGGCAAGTCCCGCTCTGCTTGACCGCCAGTCCAGAAGTCCCACTCTCGCTCCGAGATGATCCACTCGGCCATCGGAAAACGGCAGCGGCCCTGGTCGTCGGCATTGCCACCCAGATGGTCGGGATGGGCGTGAGTGATCAGAACTGAGTCCACGTCTTCAGGACTCATCCCATCCAGAGCAAGGCTATCCAAGAGTCGTCCGGTGTGCGGTCCAAGATCACCGGCCCCCGTGTCGACTAGGACCACGTGCTCACCCGTCTTGATCAAGAGACAGGTGTAGCCGCTTCTGAATTCGGCCCACTCCTGCAGATCCAGTCCGTCCTCCCGTAGCATCTCATCTAGCCGGTCCTTGGGAGCGTTCAGAAACAGAAGATCGGCCGGCCGAGGGAACGTAGGAGGCGCGTAGACCAAGTACCCGTCGCTCAACGCAGTGCAGTCGATCTGACCGATTCTGAATCGATGAATCATTCCGTCCATGCTCTTCATCATCAAATGCCCTCGGGATGGTGTCGGATCGACGCTCCGCTACTCCCAGCCGGGTGGAGCATTCAGAAAGCACTTGACCAGGTCGCACTCGTCTTCGTCGCCTCGCGTGGAGTAGAAACCCGCCCAGTAGCAGTTCTTCGCGATGTCGGCCAGGGAGCCACAATAGGCTCTGGTCGGGAAGCGTTTCGCTCTTGCCTCTTCCCGGCTACACCTGGATAACGGAGCAAGACCGGTGGTCCAATCCCACGTGTAGACGTTGGCATCGGGAGCGAGTTTGAAGGATACGCCGTCAGCTGGAGCGGGCATGGCCCCACCGTACGAGCAGTGGGCAACGGCTGCGGCGGAGACGTACCGGTTGAAGTCCGTGAACGTGACCGTGTCTTCCTCGACCATGAGGATGGCACCGATCCGCGGAGTCTCCTCGGTGATCTTGACCTCGAACATCTTGTAGGTACCCAGCATAAGAGCCGTCCTGACGGGATTGCCCTCCGCCAGGAAGTCGTTGACATCGATGAGCTCCGTGACGATACGATCGTCATTCGTAACGGCGCGAAAGATCCGCTCGCCGATGGGAGGATACGGAAAGTAGTCATCGGAGAACTGGAGGTCGTAGGCGGCCCTCACCGCATCGAAGGTCTGCTCCGCACCTCGCACCAGCATGCTCACTTGCAGCCCGGTTCTCGAGGACGAGCTTGTCTGAAAGCCGGTGATCAGCCCAATGATCGAGGCACCGGCGGGATCTTGTTCTCTGGCCATTGCAACCCCTTGGTCCTTGCTCACCGCCCTGTCCCAAGACAGAAATCCCTGCATTCTCATTTTACAGGCAGGAGGCATTGAGCAGGTCATGCCTGTTGATTCGAGAGCCGATGGTGAGTGCTCGTCGCCCAGGGTCAGGGAACGGGGGCTCCTCTGCTATCATTCGGGGCTCCACGAGCGGTTTGTACGCAATTCGTCAGTCAGAAATCGGGACGGCAGATCGACCTGCGGGCCGATTCGACGGTTCTGGCGCTCGGTATGAATTCCCCGTCCGAAGAGGCAGCCTCCTTTCGAACATTGGCACCCAAGACGTACGGCACGATCCCGTGCTACGAGACCGGCAAGCCGTTGACAGAGATTGAAGCCTCGCGATGCTAGAAGACGTGTACGTCGACCGTCTTGAACGTGATGTGTACGCTCAATCCCACCTCGAGACCCATATCGTGGAAGGAACGCCGAGTGATCGCGGTGGCAAAAACGACACCGTCCACGTCAACATGGACATTGATCAAAGTTCCCGTGTTGGATACCTCGACGATGCTTCCTCGAAAGGCATTGCGGGCACTGGACTCAATGGGCTCCAGCGACAGCAAGATGTCCTCCGGCCTGATGCACGCGTGAACGTCACCGGGGACTTTCGACGTGGTCAAGATGTTCAGCCCGTTGATGGCGAAGCTGGAAAGGCCCTTTCCGGGTGTGAGAAAGCCACGAAAGACATTGTTCACCCCGAGGAAGTTGGCGACAAATCGGGAGTTCGGTCTTCGAAAGACCTCCTCCGGCTCCCCCGCCTGTACGATCCTTCCCTCGTTCATGATGGCCATCTTGTTGCCCAGCATGAAGGCTTCATCGAGATTGTGGGTTACGTGGACCATCGTGGTATGAGTGTGGCGGTGCAGTCTCCGCAACTCCTCGCGAAGCTTGCCCCTCGTTTCTGCGTCCAGGGCACTCAAGGGTTCGTCAAGGAGGAGGACCTCTGGTTCGGTGATTAGGGCCCGGGCGATGGCCACCCGCTGCTTCTCGCCACCGCTCAGTGTTCCCGGGTAACGGTGAAGCAGATGCTCGATACCGAGCAGACCGACAAGTTCGGTGATGCGAGCTTCGCACTTTGCCCTGGGAATCTGGCGATACGGAACCCCGAAGCGAATGTTCTTGGCTACGCTCAGGTGGGGGAACAGCGTGTAGTCCTGGTAGACCATTCCCACTCCTCGAGCCCGAGGGGGGAGCCTGGTGATATCCCGCCCGCCCAGAAGAACACTACCGCTGTCCGGACGATGAATCCCGGCTACGGTTTCGAGAAGAATGGTCTTGCCCGCACCGGTGGGCCCCAGAATGACCACATATTCACCCTCGTCGATCTCGAGAGATACGTCTTCCAGGCGGAACTCACCCAATTCCTTGCAGATGTTCTTGACCTGGAGCATGCGCACGCTTCCTAGAACACGCGACTGGTGCCGGCGGCCCGCTCAAATATGATCAGCGCGACGAACGCTATCCCGATGAGTATCGTAGCAGCCGCCACAGCCAAGGGCAGATTGCCGCTGGTCATGTTGAGATAGAGTGCCGTCGGCAGAGTCTCGGTGCGCATGCGGGTCGCCCCGGCCAGCATCAGCGCCGCGCCGAATTCACCTAGGGCACGACACCAAGCGATGATCGCGCCGGCAATGAGTCCGTTGCGAGCCATGGGCATGGTCACACGACGGAACACTTCGAAATCGGTGCATCCGAGTGTCTGAGCCACGTGCTCGTATCGGGGGTTGATCCCCTGGAAGGTCGTCTTCATGATGCGGTACATGAAAGGGACGATCACGAAGAACTGAGCCAAGATGATGCCTTGCGTGGTGAAGACGAAGCGTATGCCGAGGTCGGCCAAACCCCTGCCGAAGTCGGTGGCCCCGAAGAGGACGAGCAACGCCATCCCCGCGACCACAGGGGGAAGAGCCAGCGGCAGTTGCAGTATGACGTTGATGATACTCCGGCCCCAAAACCTCTTGTGAGTCAGCACGTAGGCTGTGGGCACGGCCACGACCACACAGAGGGCGGTCGATGACAGGCTCGTCAGCAGGCTTAACTTGATGGCAAACTGGATCTCCTCCGAGCGAAGACTCGCCCACAAGTCGTGCGGAGTGGTGCGAGTGACCAGACTCAGAAGCGCTCCCGCGAGAAGCAGAACGGTGAGACCGCAGAGCGTCAGGGCGATGGACCTGAAGCTCACGTCCATCGCCCGGCCCCTCAGGATCCTCACAATCGCGCCTGCACCGATCCTACGTTCGGGTGTCTGTTGTTCCACAGTTTCGCGCACCGCTCAGAGCTCAATACCCGTCAACACCCGGGGACAACGAATCCCGGTTCGTCATCAGTCCTCGTACTCGACGTTGGGATAAGTCACGAAACCGTGCTTCTCGAAGATCGCCTTGCCCTGTTCCGACACGCAGAAGTCGACGAACTGCCTGGCAGTTCCCGGGTACTCCGAGAAGGTAAGAGCGCCGACGGGAATCAGCTTGATGTCGTTCTGGGCTCTCGGTATCTGTATCACCTCGATGCTCTCGTCAGACTTCACCGTATCCCACCAGTTGATGGCGGCATCCGCCTGACGGAGAGATATCTGGGTCATGACTTCGCTCATGGTGGGGAATGTGGCAACAACGTTCTTCCACACCTCTTCGTAGAGACCGGTCTTTTGGAGGATCCCGATGCCGGTCTTCCCTATGGCAGCCACTTCGGGGTCGCCCCAGACCAGTGTGACGCCGTCTCTTGCCAGGTCTTGGAGACTCATGATGCCCGCCGGATTGCCCTTCGGTACGGTAATGACCGGTATATGATAGGCGACGTTCTGACGATAACTCACGAAACCCTTTTCCTCAGCCGTATCGAGGTACATAGCCGCACCGGGCATGAAGGCGTCGCCCTCTTCGGTCAACTCCATCTGGCTCAATTGCGCTCCCGACCCGGTGTAATTGTACTGGATCGCCACGCCGTGCTTCTCTTCGAAGGCCTGCCCGATCTCGTCCATGGGCATCCTCATTCCGGCGCCGCAGTAGACCATGAGCGACTCGGCATCTTGGGTAGCAGCCGGTTGGCTCGTGGTGGTCTCTGCAACTTGAGTGGTCTCCGCCGCCTGAGTGGTCTCCGCCGCCACGGTGTTCTCGGTGACCGAGGTACTAGTCCCAGAGCCTTCGGCCTCCGTGCCACACCCTCCCATGATCAAAGAAAGCATTACCACAATCATCACCAGTGAACCTGCCGGACCGGCCAGCCTTCTCATCTCACACTCCTCTTACGGTTGGATCTAACACTCGGCCCAGCTCACGGACACTGGAGCGACCGGTCGAGTCTCAGTCGATCTGAGAGGTCTCAGGTCGTAATACTCGCGATAGTATATCGCCCACATACCTCGCACTGCAAGAGGCAGGAGGGCCGCAGCCGCGGATTCTTCCGCGTTGCGAGTCAGCGTGTGGTGATGTACCCCCTCCACTGTTGCAGATGATCGGACTCGGGGCGGTCCAAGATGAACACCCCCACGAAGTCCTTGAAAGGCTCAAAGAACGGCAGTCTCTCCCACGCCGCCCAGGCCGGCTTGGTGTACTGACCGGCCTTCTCAACGATGGCCCGGCGCCAACCCTCCGAATCGTCGAACCAGATCTCCGAGATGCGCTGGAAAGGGTTGATCCGGGGGTCGTCGAGTTGGCGGCTCGAGATGAAACGTGTCACCTCATTGTTTGCGCACACCTCTGGAGCGAAGACCTCCTTGAACCACACATCGCCCTCGTCGATGGAGATCTCGTCAGGGTACTTAAGCAAGAACAGCCAGCGAACGTTGGGGCCGGCGTCCGTGAGACGGCCGGCCCCCTTGAAGTCGTCCTCCCAGAAGACGGGCGCGAATGAGAAGACCACCGGGTGATACCCGTCCCGACTGCCCTGCCAACCGGATTGGCGCAGCACGTCGCTGGGGGGTTGGCAGGTCATCTCCATAAAGTCGTCCGGGTACTCCTCGCCGAATGCCAAACCGGTGGAGTGGGCGCTCCCCTTGTTCTGGAAGATATTGAACAGCCAGTAGTGCTCGGTCATCATCCCGTTGTAGGTGCCGAAATCGAGCGCCCCTTCCGGTAGCGGCAGAGCGTGATACGTGCAGTACTTGGTGCAGTAGGGCATGAATTGGGATATGCTCTCGGGCACGTGCTGTTTGTACAGCCAGCGCCAGATCTTGGGCCTGTCGTTGTCCGACCGGAAGTTCTGGAGGATGAAGCTCCGCATGGGTTGGAACGCGGGGAAGAAGGCCATGGCAAGACTCCTTTCAGTGACAGCGTGAGCCCGGCCTACTTCTCCGGCTTCGAGGGCTGGATGAAGGCCTTGTAAGCGTCGGCCCGCCGTCGATACTCCTCGGTCTGCTTGGCGGCGGCGAAGGCTCCCTCGTTTTTCCCGATGTCTTCGACGTGCTTGATCTTACCGGGGAGCGTGTTGTGCGCGTGCTCCAGCTGCTCCGGCGGATACGCGAACTTTATCTTGCCGTCTTCGATGACCAGTTCACCCTTGATCCCGCACACACTGCATTCCACCGTCTCGGCGTCGTCGGTCAGGTACATCAGACGCGAATGGCAGTTGGCGCATATGCCGGGGTCGCCTAGGTACTTGTAGTTCGAGGGATCCATCGCCGCCTTCGCTATATTTCGACCGGCTTCGCGGATGGTGGCTACCCGGTCGTCTTCCATGGTGAGCGACTTGGCCCAGGTGAAGACCAAGTCATCGACCACCTGCCACTGCTGGACCATAGCGAACAGGCCGAAATCCGCAGACATGCGACAGGCCCAATCACTGCCGCCAATGCCTATGAAGGTGGCGAAGCGCTTCTTGAAGGCCCGAGGATCGGGTCCCCCTTCGACCTTCCCCGATTTCTCATGGATATCCTTGGCAATTGTCAGCATGCCGACATCGTGGTTGGGGCCGGCGAACCGGTCCTGGAACGCTCGGAAGAAGCCGGGGACGCCTTTCTCGAAGATGGGCATCACGAAGATCACGCCATCGGAATCGTAGATCTTGTCTTCGAGCCAGTTCAGATCGTCCTTGCGGATGCATCTGCCCGAACCGCCGGCGAATATGCCGTCCTTGCCCGTTACACACGAGATGCAACCGTTGCAGGGCACGAGGTTCAGATCGAGCATATGGATGAACTCAATCTCAGCACCCGTCTCCTGGGCGCCCATAAGAGCCTCTTTGGCCATCTGATCGTTGGTGCCGTTCTTACTTCCTCCTGATATCGCCAGGATCTTGACGCTCATATCGTTCCTCCAGTTCTGATTGCCGGTCTCGCCGGTGGCAGGACGTCTGGCCGCAGGGCTATCTGTCATGTCGCACCCCTGATCTCGAGAAGCGGTCAGTTGCGCGCACTGCTTATCATGGCCGCTACGTTCTCCACCTTTGCCGTAGTGGGCACCTCACAGCCGGAGCCCAGGATGAAGCCGCCTTCGTGCCCCATCAACTCGATGAGCTCGCGGCAGTAGGTCTCGACTTCTTCCTCGGTTCCCAGTGAGAGCAGCGCGTGGTGGACATCTCCTTTGATACACAGGTGGTCGGCAAGTGTTTCCCGGGCTTTCCGGATGTCGGTGGCCCCGTCGAGCTCCACCACGCAGCTTGCCCGTGGCAGTTCCCTGAAGCGAGGGATCATCAAGTCCCAGTTGCCGTCGCAGTGAAGGACCGACACGATCCCCGCTGCGTGATAGGCCTCCACCATCCGCTTTATGGAGGGGAAGGAGATCTCGTCGAAAAGCTTTGGCGAAATAAAGCTCGCGCTGGAGCGCATAGCGAACAGGGCTACGCGGTTCCCTTTGGCTCTCTTGGCGTTGGCGATGCCCAGCTCGATCATCGCATCCGTGCCCACTTCCACCGCCTTCTTCACCTTCTCGGGCATGTCGAACAGGTCGCGATAGAAGGGACGCAGGGAGCGGCTCAACGAGAAGATGTCGAACGGCGGGGCCACGCCGGCATGGAACATCACCGGCATACCGGCCTTCCGCCAATGCTTGATGTTCTTTCCGGTGTTCATCCCAACCTTGATGAAGCCCCACAGGACCTTGAGATTCCCGACCTTGCCGTGCCAGGGCGGCGATTGAATGGCCTTCATGAACTCGGTGTTCCAGGCGCTCCAGCCTTTCTCGATGATCACGTCGTAGTCGGAGGCCTGCATCACCTCCTCTTCCACGAACTGGAAGGGCTCGTCGGGACCCAGATCACGGCCCGGGATCTTCACCTTCATTGACTCCGTGTAGGCCGTGTCCCAAGGGTTCATCGGGAAGACCACGTCCGGCTTTCCCACACGCTCGAAGGTCTTGTCGCACGCTGCCAACCAGGCCTTGTTGCTGCTGAAGAGTTCCTCCTGGGTGACACCCGCACAGCGGCCTGCAAACGTCACGATATGAGGGTACACCGGGATCTCCGGCGTGGGTTTGAGGCTGATGGCTCTATCCAGCTTCTCGAACGAGTCCATCTCTCTACTTCACCCCCACCGCTTCTTTGGCGAAGGCAACGGCGGCCATGGCATCGTCTCCGTAGGCGTCGGCCCCGGTGTACTTGCGCACGGTGTCGTCCATCTGGCCTCCGCCGATGATGATCTTA
>JAAYCW010000190.1 GCA_012729575.1 Actinomycetota bacterium
CCACCTCTTGTTGTCGAAAAGACAACGTTCTTGCTGCAGATCGCTGCTTTGTTCTGTCCGATCGCCCAGCCGATGGCCAGAGACCTAACTATTGAGAATTCCCAATATGGGTATTACTATTCCCAATATGGGAATCAAAGAACCAGAACACGTTCGACTTGCCGATGCCCTGTTCACGAAGGTGCAGCAGAGGGTGCTCGGCATCTTGTTTGGCCAGCCGGACAGAAGCTTCCTCTCGAAGGAAGTCATCGCGCTTGCAGGCTCGGGTACAGGGGCCGTTCACCGCGAACTGAGACGCCTGACCGCAAGTGGTCTCCTTACCGTTCGCAGTGTCGGCTGGGAAAAGCACTATCAGGCGAATCCAGAGTCGCCCGTGTTCGAGGAGTTGCGGGGTCTGGTGAGGAAGACGGTCGGACTGGTTGAGCCCATACAAGAGGCGTTGGATCCGCTCGCGGGCAGGATTCGAGTGGCCTTCGTGTACGGCTCGCAAGCCAAGAGAGTGGATAGCGCGTCCAGCGACGTGGACCTGATGGTCGTGAGCGAGGACCTCCTGCATGCTGAGGCATACGCCGCGCTCACCAAAGCGGAGCAGATGCTGGCGAGGCCCATCAATCCGACCATAGTCTCATTTGCTGAATGGCAACGGCGGCGAGAAGATCACAATCATTTCCTGGAAAACGTGGCGACGCACCCGAAACTCTTCGTCCTAGGGTCGGAAGATGACCTTGCCTGATCTCGAAAACCTCGTGAGGGCTGGAAAGCTCAAGAATGAACCTCCAAACCAGGATGAGTTCGATGGGTTGGTGAAGCTCGGAGAAGCCAAGTTCAAGGACGCCCAAGTCGCTTCGCTCTCCCTGGAAAGTCGGTTCGAGCTTGCCTACGGTGCCTCGCACGCCTTCGCCCTAGCCGCCCTTCGCTGGCACGGCTACCGATCCGACCTTCGGTACATCGTGTTCCAGTCTCTGGAACACACGGTGGGCGTGTCGCGGGATATCTGGCGTGTGCTTGACAAGGCCCACGGGGCGCGCAATGCGGCGGACTACGGTGGCAACTTCCAGGTCAACGAGCGCTTGTTACAGGATATGCTGGCCGCGACCACGATCGTGCGACAACGAGTGCTGAGTCTGGGTAGCACCCGTTCACAAGACTAGCAGGTGCGGCGGCCAAACCAACGACTGACGGCCGCCAGTCGACGTCGTCTTCAGGTTGTTCCGTCACCGAGATGGAGTCGTACCGAACAGAGTAGACAGTTCAGGGCGCGGGTTCAAAAGCTGTCCACTTAGGGCCACCTAACTGAGTCCCGCGAATCCTGGATTCCCGATACGGAGGCGGTCATGAAATACCGAGTCCTTATCGAACAAGACGAAGACGGCATGTTCGTTGCCGAAGTGCCCTCCTTGCCGGGGTGCATCTCTCAAGGCGCAACACGTGAAGCCGCAGTGGTCAACATCCAGGAACCCATAGAAGCATACCCGGAGACTCTCGAAGCACACGGCGAGCCTATTCCGCCCTCGATTCACGAGGAGGTCGTGGAGGTAAGAGGGTGACCGTCCTTCTGTTCCGCGCCAAATCGCAGCACCTCACCGGCTGATCACTGTTCCCGACCATGATGAGATAGTAAAGGGCACACTGAGGGCCATCGTAAGGCAGGCCGGTCTCACGGTTGAGGAATTCAGACAGCTTCTCTAGCGGGCGGCGTTACTGTTACGTCATCCTGCGAACGTCGTACCAGAGCCTGGTCCGCTATGGCTCAGCCATACTCCACAGGTGGCATCGACGGACCGTAAAGTCTTTGCCGTGTGTTATCGTATA
>JAAYCW010000003.1 GCA_012729575.1 Actinomycetota bacterium
AGTTCTCCAGCGTGAACGGTGGATAGCGGTCGGTAATCAACAGGATGGCGTATGCCTCGACCCTTAAGGTCCACCGATTCACACCCACTACGTAGTCGAAGAGGGAGCGAGGGTATCTGCCCGTAAAAAGGATGGCGAACCAGGCGATGACAACGCACACAATCGCTCCGATCCACAGGAAACACAGCACGATCCAGTGAGGGAACGCCAGCAGCCACTTGACGATCGGCAACCCCCGGCTGAGTTGCTGAGCATCGGGGTAGTCGAAGTCCAGGTGGACCGCCTGCTCCTCGTCGGTAGAGGGGTACTCGTCCCGAAGCAGAAGGGCATAGGCCGCCACACGCATGAGGAACCGGGACAGCTGTAGGTTCCAGTCGAACCACCAGCGTGGATACTTCTTGCGAAAGAGAATCATGAGCAGCAGTGGAAGGAAGAGGAAGCCGCCCGCGCCCCAAGACCACGCCCAGGACTCACCTCCGCCTCCCGAGGCTCTCCAAGACCACTCGTAAGACTCACCTCCGCCTCCCGAGACGATCAAGGCCGCGACGATACCGATGGGGATGATCCACAGGAACCGAAAGAAGCTGGTCAGTCGATTGAGCTGCCGGTCGGGGTAGTCGACATCGAAGGTCAGAGGGTACGGGGGTTGTGGGGGATACGGAGGGGGCGGCGGGTAGTTGTCGGCCGGCGATATCTCAGCGCTTGGTGGATTCTGGTTCCCGGGTTGTTCCATGACGCACCTCCACGTAGTAGCAGTTGCCGCTCATGTTCTGACCATCCGTGCGACCGGCGCATCAGGCCGGTCGCGCAGGACGAGGCGCTCGCCTTCGGGCCACCAAGCACGAAGACCCACCGCCATGGTAGGTTCACTCGAGCGGCCGGTCAATGAGATCGCATGGTGATGGGTGAGGCAGTGACGCACGCCGGCAAATATATCGTCTAGCTCTCCCGGACTATCCCCTCAGCCCTATCGGTGACCTGCCACCTACCTTCACTACCCAGTGGCAGACCGAGCCGTGTGAATTACGCGACCCACACTTCTCTCCGGTTGACAGTCCGCTGTGTCCACCTAGAATTAGAAATATCGGGGAGAGGAGTTTTCTCTTCACCTGTTTGCTAAGGACGGCCATCACGATGGGACAGCAGCGCATCAGGCGGTTCTTGTAAGGCTGATCGGTCGAAGGGGGAGCTTGGATGGCTACAGTCGAACACAAGACTCATATCAAGACCACTATGGACAAGGCCTTCGACTACATCGTCGAGCCGGCCAATAGACCGAACTGGCTGGGAAGCGTCACGTCCGTCTCCGACATCTCCGCGGGCCCGACCGGGATCGGCACGACGTGGATGGAGAAGCAGAAAATCGCCGGAAAAGTGTTCGAGTACAAATGCAGGATGACTGAGTTCGATAGACCCAACAAGTGGGCCATGGACTTCGGGATGATGGGGGTCAGAGGCAAACTGATGAACTCCTTCGAAGCCGAGGACGATGGCCGCATCCTGATGTATCTGGCTATCGACTACTCCTTGCCCGGCTCTATCTTCGGTCAGCTTGCCGACCGTCTCCTATTCGAGAGAATCTTCGAGAAGACCTGCCGGGAGAATGCTGTCACGGTGAAGATGATACTGGAGGGTTGAAGTCGACCGGCGCTCCCCGATTCGCAGGGATTCGGCAATCAAGCAGTTCACGCCGGGGTTGAGAAGCCCGGGGCGCGATGAACTGCTTGTGACGCATCTCGGGCGAAGAGGTGTCCGCTACTCAGTCACTCGAGCGGACGGTCCCGAGGCTCCTTGTATCTGACGGTCGTCTCGATCGTTTCGGAGGCCACTTCGAT
Organism: Actinomycetota bacterium; assembly: GCA_012729575.1. Taxonomy (GTDB): domain Bacteria; phylum Actinomycetota; class Thermoleophilia; order RBG-16-64-13; family RBG-16-64-13; genus RBG-16-64-13. The sequence continues at coordinate 1,836 of JAAYCW010000003.1, forward strand.
GCCGGCTTCTCGCAATCGCTCCAGGACCCTGCGAGAGAAGCCGTCCTTGATAGACCGCGCCATACGCACCGGCACTACGAACCGGGCGGCCAATTCGACCCAGTTGTCGGTCATGCGCACGAACACGTGCGGTTCCACCTCGATGCGCGGCACGGGGTAGCGTTTGAGCATCGTGCGCATGGCCTGTTGGGCTCCATCCGAGCGAGAGACGGCCTCGGCTTCTTCGAGCATGATCTTCTCGGCCGTCATCCAGTCGGCTCCGTGAGGAATGGGAACCGTCATCTCCTCCCAGATGTACTCAAAAGTGGCCGAGTAGTTGAAAACGGGGTCGGTGAAGGTCTTTTTGTTGGAGACAGCCACGATCCTGCCCGTGTACTGACGCCCCCGGACCCAACTGTCTGAGCCCGCGGGGGAACCGATCTCCATGACCTTGGTCCGCAGAAGGGTGATGTCGATCACATCTCCCCGTACGCCCGCGATCTCGATGCGGTCGCCGATCCCATAGATACCACCCGAGATGATGTTCACCCAACCCGCGACCGCTCCGATGACCTCCTGCAGGGCGAAGGCGGTCCCTGCTCCAAGCAGGCCGATCACCAGACCGAGTTGACCGGCGAATGGGCGCCAGATGAAACCGATGGCTATGAGTGCAAGAAGTGCGATGACGTATCCTGATATCTTTCTCGAGTGATAGCGGGCCAGGGGATCGTCCACCCTCCAGCGGAGCAGCAACCTCACCCCGAAACCGATGATGAGGGCGACGACCACCACGACGGCGGTGGTCACCAGGCGGCCGCCCACCGTCTCGCTGTCGATAAGCAGGTCCATGAATGAGCCCATCGGAGTCACCTCGTGGATGATCGGGCGCGTCGAGATATCGGCACCCTATCGTCGCCTCTGGTCATGACCGGCCTGCCGGTCCCCCGGCAAGCCGCCGGTTTCCGGCTCCGCGGCCGCCGGCCCGGGTAAGCCGGAGCCCGCCCGTCATGCATTCCTAGCTTACTTCGTCGATTGTATCCTTGGGCGTCTCGATGACGACGATGTGCGCTCCGTCGACCATTCTCTCCGAGGTGGAGAAGACCGGATCTTGGAGCCCTCGGGCCGGATCATCGATGAAGAC
>JAAYCW010000045.1 GCA_012729575.1 Actinomycetota bacterium
AACAGAGATGCAGCTCAACCCGTGGGGCTACCGGCTATGCCATCTTCCTCTCGTCGGTGATCCTGGGCGGGTGATGAAAGAGCACGCAAGGACTTGGCAACGATGGCCTGTTCCTCGCATCTTCGAGGCAGGCGTTGGGCAAGACTCCTAACATCGAGACGGCCGATGACGGATAGGAACATGACGTCCGTTGCGGCGACATGCGTTCGAACCCCTGCGGAGGCTCGTCAACCTAGTGAGGGCAGCTAGTTGACAGACTGATTGCGCGGAGCTAGACTCTTCAGCATAGATGAGCACCCGCAGGGAGTGAGTCATGCCCCCCAGCCCCTCGCACCAAGACGTACGCCAACTGTCAGCATGGCCCGCAATTGGGGTGCGGCCGGTAGTTGGCACGGTGACCTTGGTCATGGCAGGCATAGGAGTACTTGCGGCGGGCTCCTGGATTTCCGTGCCCTTCTATCCGGTGCCGTTGACCATGCAGACCCTAGCCGTCATGCTGGTGGGCGGGTTGCTGGGCCCCCAGCTGGGCATCTCGGCGGTGACTGCTTACCTCGTCATGGGCGCGATGGGGGCTCCTGTCTTTCACAATGGTTTCGGTGGCCTGGCTCTTCTTGCAGGTCCGACCGGCGGCTACCTAGTGGGTTTCTTGCCGGGAGCGTTTCTCATGGGTCTTCTCGCTCGCCAGGCGCACCATGCGCATGCGGATCGCAAGAGAAGACAAACCTTGGTGATGTTGGCATCGCTTGCCGTCGGAACGGTGCTTGCCAACCTGGCCATATACGGCGTTGGGGTTCCCTGGCTGGCGCTCTATACCGGAGGCGGTTTGGGTCAGGCAATGGCTGCGGGTGTCACCCCCTTCGTTCTCGGTGAGCTTCTGAAAATGCCGGTGGCCGTGGGCACAATCCTTCTGGGTGGAGCCTCTCTTGCCCGACGGGGGCTGTTGCGTTTCTAGGCTACGGTGCCGACGGGCCAGGATTTGCCCCCGGAGCCGCTTGTGCGTAAATGGACGGGGGGATGTTCGGCATTCTCTTACAGTATGCGTTGGCGTCTCCGTGATTGGAGTTCTGGTGATATCGTCCTGAGCGCATGTCGCTGCCCCAGGTACCCCAGGAAAGGTGGAACGGATGATAGTAGAGGCTAGCTTTCCAGGCGCCACGCGCGTCCAGGCCCCTGCCAACGACCCAACCGTCGAAGTGGCCCCGCCGCCCACCGGCCCGGCCGAGGGGAACTAACGTGGACGTCGACACCGCCCTCCGATCCCGGCGTACGGTCCGCGGCTTCGTTCAGCGCCCCGTGCCTCGTCAGACGTTGGAGGCCATAATGGGCGATGCCCTTCACACCCCCTCCTGGGCGAACACCCAGCCCTGGGAGATCTACGTGGCCGCCGGCCAGGTCCTCAAGAACATCCGGGTCACCTCCCTTGAGCGCACCAATGCCAAAGCACCCTCCGACCCGGACGTCCCCTTTCCTGCTGCGTGGCCGGCTTCCTGCCGAGAGCGGACCAAGGAGCTGACCGCCGGCCGTGCCGCCGTACGCGGAGTGGGGACGGAAGACCCGGCCTTTCACCACGACTTCCTCATGGCCAACCGGGGGTTCTTTGGCGCGCCTTGCGTCGTGTACCTGTGCATGGACCGCATGCTCAGTCCGTGGTCTATGTTCGATCTGGGGGCGATCTGCCACAGCATCACCCTTGCCGCACAGCACCACGGAGTCGACTCGGCGATCGCGATCAACCTGGTGACCTATCCGGACCTGCTCCGCGCCGCACTCGACATCCCCGACAACCTGCTCATCGTCATCGGCATCGCGCTGGGTTACGCGGACCCGAACGACCCGGAGGATTCCTTCCGCAGCACGCGGCGGTCGCTCGACGAGACGGTCACATTTGTCGGTATCTAGCGGCGTTTCTGCAGCGCCACCGACCTAGCGCCTGGAGATGGGATGCGGGTGGGGCGCCGCGCACTTTCGGTTACCGACTGGAAAGAAACAACGGATAGCGTCAACCGCAGAGCGCCCAATGGGAAAGCTCTCCGTCCACATTCAGACTACGGTCCCAGATAGACTTGAGAAACTCACGGAGGATCCCCAACCGGCCGTCTGCGGGAGGGTGGAAGAGCTGTCGCGGTTCGTCCTGTTTCACTTGACGGTGGGAAAGGACCGCCCTATTCCATGCCAGGTGAAGAACGAGATCGCCTAGATCTTCGGTGTGAAGGCTGCCGACCAGAAGAGCATCTATCAGCGCCCGGCTCATCGGTGATCTGGAGTACGTGCTGAAGTGGCGCACTGTTAGCGACCGGCTCATGCCGAGGCCCGGGGCTTCCTTCGTTGGCCGGCCATCAGTTGCCCACCGGATTGCCTTAATGCGTAGAAGGGGCAAGTCGGCAAAGACGCGCGTCTCTCCAGCGACCGGAGCAGGGCAAGCCGAGGCGACCGTCACCGATCGGACCCCCCGTGCCGCTGGCCGGAGAGGGTCTTAGTGTCCCAAGAGATCGCCTCCAGGTATACACTGGACGGCATCACGGCGCGCACGAGATGGGCCTCAAGGTGTC
>JAAYCW010000191.1 GCA_012729575.1 Actinomycetota bacterium
CATCTGAGGAACTTACAAAGGGACCCGCGGAGGAAATGCGGAGGCAAATGACCGCAGAGTACAGCGAGGCGGGGACAAAGTGAGATCTGATGAAAGATGCAAAGCGAGTGCACTCAGGGCTCGCTATGCGTCTCGTGGGCACTCTGCTGATTAGGCGGCTCACGTGTCGGCGGCTGCTAGGCTGCTATCAGCACCCGGTCGGCCCAGACTCCACTACGCGGCTGAGCGCCCGGCTGGACTGCTCCGGCTCTTCCGATGCCATCACGCTCCCACCATCATGTGCGCTCTCAGATTCACCGGACCGCGCGACACGCACAGGCGTTCAATGTTTAACCGCCTTTGCGGACGGTGGGTCCCGAAATCGAAGTCCCGGCTGAGCAGTCCCGATTCATGAAGATCTGAGTAGACATCGAAGACGACGGTGCGCACCTCGCAGAGCTTCACTTTTCTCATGAGAATGGGCTGGATCAGAGTATGTGCCCGCTGGATAAACAGGGGAGGGAGACCCGCGGGAACGCTCCCCGCCTCCCAGGAGTTCCGCTTGAAGGCGAACCCGTCGTAAACCGCGATCCCGACGCCATGGTCACCCTCCGCAGGGCATGCCCACTCGTGCTCCCCTGTCAATGTCCAGTCGGCGATCTCAAGATCCCACACCCCGCACCGAGCGACCCGGCTGATGAGAGCGATCGCGCCGGAAAAGAACCGATCCGACGCCTGCGCAGCCACGTAGTCCAGCAACTGTCCGGACCCGGTTCCTGTGAGCAGCCCATCCCGGCTCGAAACCAGCTTGTGGTGGCCATCGGTGTGTCCGCCGGTGCGAAACCACTTCCGAGTATCGCTCACCAGCGCTACTCCGTCTGATGCAGGCAGGGCCAAGACCAGCGTCATCGACGGTTTCCCTCTAGATGTGCTTCAGATAGACGAGTTTGAGCTGTGTGTAGCCCTCGGCGCCTATGACGCCCCCCTCCTTACCCAGCCCGCTCTCTTTGAACCCACCCCAGGGAGTCTCCGGAGCCAGGTTCATGTGTTGGTTGACCCAGACAGTACCGGCCTGCAGCCTGTTGACGAACCTGAGGGCGCGCGGGTAGTCCTTGGTCCAAACCGAGGCGCAAAGTCCGAAGACGGTGTTGTTGGCCTTGTACACCACGTCTTCGTCGGTAGAGAACCGGTGGATGCCCACAACCGGACCGAACACCTCCTCCAGACTGATGGTCATGTCCTCAGCCACATCGGTGAAGACTGTGGGCATCACGAAGAACCCCTTCTCCAGAGCAGGGTCCGAGGGCCGGACGCCGCCGGTCACGAGTGTCGCTCCCTCCTCGATGGCCAACTTGATGTAACCCTCGATGCTGTCCCTGTGGGCTGAACTGACCACGGGGCCCATCACCGTATCCTCGTCTGCGGGGTCGCCTACCTTGATGGCCTCAGCGGCATTGGTGAACGCCCTGACGAATCCGTCGTAAACGTTCTCCTGAACGTAGATCCTGGAAGGCTGCGCGCAGTTCTGGCCGCAGTTCTCGAAGGCTATGCGGCACAGGTCGTTGGCGCTGCCTTCTATATCCGCATCCTCAAGGACGATCGCGGGGTTCTTCCCCCCCAGTTCCATGATGAGAGTCTTCACCGTTTGGGCGGATGCGGCGATGATAGACTTGCCCACCTCGGAACTGCCCGTGAAACTCACGAGATCCACACCAGGGTGGGAGGACAGCGCCTCGCCTATCGTGGTGCCCGGGCCGGTGATGAAGTTGACCACTCCGGGAGGGAGCCCTGCTTCTGAGATGATCTCCGCCCACTTGAGGCCGATGCCGGAGTTGATGCTCGGCGGCTTCACCACCACGGTGTTGCCGGTGGCGAGAGAGGGGCCGATCTTGGTGCTGATCAGCAGAGAGGGCACGTTCCAGGGGGTGATGAGAGCGCACACACCCACGGGTTCGCGCTGCATGTAAGCCACGGTGCTGGGACCAGATCCCGGTAGGTCACCTTTACTCGGTGCAGTCGGTAGCACATGGCCCATGCAAGTCCTCGCGTCGGCGGCGGCTAACTCCAGATTACCGACCGCGAAGCCCATCATCAAAGGCGCGTGCCAAGCGCAGGCTCCGTGCTCCAAGATCTCCAACTCGGCCAGTTCGTCGGAGTGCCTGCGGACGGCTTCGGCAATACGAAGCACCGCAGCCGAGCGCTCGGCCTGACTCTTGGCCGCCCAGCCCGGCAGCGCAGCCCGGGCGGCGGCTACAGCCTTATCCACGTCGGGCAGGCCTGCACGTGGTACTTCTGCGATCACCTCTCCGTTGGCCGGATTGTACGTGCGGAATGTCTCGCCGGAGTCGGCGTCCACCCACTCTGCGCCGATCCACATCCTGTAAGTCTGCATACAGTCTTCTCCTCTGAGTGTAGCGGCTGGTCACACGCCTTCAGGACGCCTGGTTGATGACCACCATCTTCAGGTCGGTGAACTCCTCCAGACCGCACATCGACCCGTCTTTGCCGACGCCGCTCTCTTTCACGTTGCCTCCCCAGGGGAGCTCCGGGACCTGGATTCTGGGCATGTTGATATAGACGCTGTCGACTCGCAGTCCTTGGGTAAACCTGAGCGCTTTGGCCACGTCTTTTGTCCAGATGCCTGCCACCAGGCCGTACCGAGAATCGTTGGCCAGATCGATGACCTCATTATCAGAGGAGAACTTCAAGATGACCGCCGCCGGTCCAAAGATCTCCTCCCGGGCGATCGTCATGCCGTGAGTCACATCCGTCACCACCGTGGGTTCCAAGAAGTAGCCACTCTCCGCGGCCCTCCTGCCTCCCACCACGATACGGGCTCCCTCGTCGACGGCTGAGGCGATCAACCCCTCCACCCTCTCCATCTGCTGCCGGTTTGCCATGGGACCCATGGTCGTCTGCTCGTCCCGAGGATCGCCCACTACGATCTTCTTCACCTCGTGGACGAAGATCTCGACGAAACGGTCGTGAACCTTCTCGTGTACGTAGTACCGGCCTGGTGTGGAGCAGTTCTGAGAGGTGTTCCCGAAGTGGCGCTGCGCCTGCCAAGACGCGGCCTTCTCAACATCCGCGTCCTCGCACACGATGACCGGGTTGTTGCCCCCCAACTCCATGACCGACTTCTTCGCGGTCCGGCTCGCGACTCTCATGATCTCTTCACCTGTCTCGCTGCTGCCTGTGAAGCGGATCATGTCGACCTCGGGGTGGTCGGCCAGTGCCTGACCGACTGATCCTCCTGGCCCGGTGACCAAGTTCATCACTCCCGGTGGTAACCCAAGTTGTTGGACCGCCTCCGTGAATTTGACTCCCAGCAGCGAGTTGACGCTTGCGGGCTTGAGCACCACCGTGTTCCCTGTGACCAAAGCGGGAGTCACCATGGCGGCCATCATCAGCAGAGGGACGTTCCACGGCGTGATGACTGCACAGACCCCTATGGGCACGCGCTGGAGGTAGACTGTCGCCTGGGGCAAAGCATCGAGAACCCGGCCCGTCAGACCCCGACTGATGGAAGCGAAGAACTCGACCTGCTCGGCGGCGCCCGCGATAAAACCTCGAGCGACCTTCACGGGCGTGCCGTGTTCCCGCACCTCCAATTCGATCAGCTCGTCCGCTGCCTCCCGTATCACGGCTCCCAGCGCATAGATGATCCTGGCCCGCTCCGGCTGGGTGAGGCGGGACCACCCATCAAGGGCGTCCGCGGCCGCCCGCACCGCTCTATCCACATCCGCCGGCCCGGCAAGAGCGGCTTCACCTATCTGCTCCTCATTTGCCGGGCTGAGGATGGGAAAAGTCTTGCCCGACGCCGCCTCGACCCACTCTCCACCAATGAATAACTTGCCCGCGCTCAATGCTCTCTCCCGTGACGTCTTCTCACCCACATCCCATCGAAAGTTTGGGATCTATGTATTACTTGTAGCATGACATGTCATACATTGCAACGGGCTACACGGACTCTGCGGGATGATCGGGGATTGCCTATGCCGCGGCCGCTCACGGTCGTGCGGATATACAACGCGACAGGTTGAGTCAGGCGGCACAGGTTGAGTCAGGCCCCGGCACAGGCGGGCCCGCGGCGCGGGTGGTTCCGTACTCGCCTCTCAGGATCCGCCCAGAAGCCCCTCCGGGGCCAGACCACG
>JAAYCW010000046.1 GCA_012729575.1 Actinomycetota bacterium
ACCGAACTACGATCTCTTCTTCTTCGAGGTCCTCACCAGGTCCGGCGTCAAGATGCTCTACGAGATGAGGCCGGGCGAAACAGGGAGCCTGGTGGTCTCAACCCCCATCCTGGCCCGCTACCGCATCGGCGACACTATCCTGGCCTTGCACCCTCCCTACTTCAGATGTATCGGGCGGGATGCCTGGTATACACGCCTCGATTACTGGTGGAACGAACTGGTCGGCTTCAATCTGGGCAGGTTGTGACCAGGGGGACCGAAGGGAACGGCACCCGGCGCTATAGCGACCGCATCCGCAAACGCCACCCACCACCCGCAGGACCGGGGCTTCGGGCGGGCCTTGAGCAGGTAACAAGGACGCTCGGCTACCGTCTCGGTACCAGTCGCCCCGCCAGAAGGGCCAAGCCCACCGCGATGATGATCACGGGGCCGATGATCTCCCACTTGCTGAACCAGAGACCGAAGCCCACTCCCACCCAGACCGCTCCCCAGATGAACGGGCCCATGACGGAACGCCTCCAGCGCGGCACGAGCAGACGGACCACGGCTTCGCCAAAGATGAGTACTCCGCCACCCCAGGCGAAGATGGCCCAACCTTTGGCACCGTCGCCTACCACGTCGAGGTTCTGCAGCAACAGTGTCACGCCCAACCAGATGATGAGCAAGGCCCATGAGACGTAGGATAGTGGATCACGACGGTACTTCTCGTCGAGTCCTCCACCTTTCTCCTGCTTCTTCTCCCGCTCCTTCTCGTCCTGCTTCTCATTCTGCTGCCGGCTAGGCCGATAGTCGCGGTCCGGATCGTTCTGCCCAGGTTCCATGTCTTCCCCCAAAGCCCAGAAACACAACGACTCCTCTGATTCTACACGCAACACCGGAGTAGTTGACGGCGCGGAAGAGGAGCAACACCTCCGATGCGCTTCGCGCCTGGTGCAGAGCACAAGAGAGGGCGAGCGTGGCTAGGGTGACCGCGCATCTCCAGAGTCGGTGACCTCGCAGCCGGTACATCCCCGGTCGGTGTTACCCTGGGAGTCGGTCGCAGTGTCGCGTGGGTGACGGAGGTGGAAATGAGTAGATTGCCGGGCAAGGTGGCCGTGGTCACCGGCGCAGCTTCAGGCATAGGCCGGGCCGTCGCTGTCGCGTTCGCCAAGGAGGGCGCCCGAGTAGTGGTGAGCGACCACCGCGACGACGACAGGGGCGAGGAAACCGTAGCCGCCATAGAGGCCGCGGGAGGAGAAGCGCTGTATGTGGATGCCGATGTTTCTAGAGAGGCCGAGGTGAAGCGACTCGTCAGCACGGCTCTGCAGGCCTATGGAAAGCTCAACGTCATGGTGAATAACGCCGGTGTAGCGGTCTACAAGCCGCTCCACGAACTGACTGAGGAGGACTTCGACCTGGTGGTGAGGGTCAACCAGAAGGGGACCTTTTTTGGCACTAAGCATGTCATCCCGGCGATGATCGCCGCGGGCGGAGGGTCGATAATCAACACGGCTTCCATCGCTGCAGACCACGGACAGCACGGCTCCTTCGTCTACGGCGCCACCAAAGGAGCCATCCTTTCTATGACCAGGATCGCCGCGGCCGAACTCGCCGAGTTCAACATACGGGTCAACGCCGTGCAACCCGGCGTGATCAAGACCGGCATGCGCGCTGTGGGCGGGGCCGATCGTGAGCGTGTGATGGATCGCTGCGCCCGCGAGACGCCGCTCGGACAAAGGCTGGGCACTCCCGAGGAATGTGCGCCTCTCTATGTCTTCCTGGCCTCTGACGAGTCCGGCTTCATTACCGGGCAGAAGATGGCGGTGGATGGCGGTATCTTGGCCGAGAGCCACATCATCTAGGGCTCACCTGGCCCGCAGGGGCAACACATCTGCGGGCCACGCGGTCTGGAGACGCCGCTCCCGACCGAAACGCCATCCAGGACCCGATGGGTCTAGCGTATGCCCAGAAACTTGTGCATCTGGAAAGAGAAGCGCCAATCGGGATGGCTCCTGACCATCTCCACAGTCTTATCTACCGACCGTCTCCCCATCTTGTACTCCGGTTGGATGCAGACGAGGGCCGCCGGGTGCTCTGCGGCCAGGCGCTCCGCGGTGGCCGTGTCCAGTCTCTCATCGGCGATCAACTTGAGTTCGGACACCTCGCCCATCCATCCCGAAGCTATGAAGTAACTCGGGGGTTTGGGGCTGACGACCACCCAGTCCGACTCACTGAAGAGAGGACTGCCCGCGCACGGTGATGCGGCCGGAGAGCCTGTTACCACCTGTGGGTCCACGGTGCCGTTGGTTTCCAAGTGCACCCGCAGGCCCCGGCCGTGTGCGGCAGCCATCAGTTCTCGAACACCCTCTATCTGAAGTAGAGGTTCACCTCCGGTCAGGCAGAGACGCGGCAGATATACCTGGTTGATTATCGCCGCGACCCCCATCTCCACTCCGGACTCCGCGTCCCAACTCTCCCGTGTGTCGCACCAGGACACGCACTCCAGACCCAGCGCGGGCGCGTTGCACCCGGCCAGCCGAACGAAGGTCATAGGTGTGCCGGTCCAGTGACCCTCGCCCTGAAGCGATTCAAAGATCTCGATGACTCGAAGAGTCGTGCCCATAGATGATCGTCGCCCGCCCTCGTGCACGTGACCGGTCCCAGCCGGTCAGGCGGTCACTTCTACGTAGGAGTTGGGACTCTCGGCCAACCGTACCCGGACCACCGGCAGACCTACGTCCAGCAAACGCTGGAACGCCCAGCCGGCCACGGCCTCCGAGGTAGGAGGGAAATCGAAGACGTCGTTCAACAACTGGTGGTCCAGGAGCCCGACCACCGCCTCCTGGACGCATTGCCGCAACTCCGCGAAATCCATGACCATGCCCGCGGCCGGTCCCGACTGCTGCGGTTGTCCCTCAACGGTCACTTCCAGACCGTATGTGTGGCCGTGCAACCGGCAGCACTTGCCTTCGTGATCGGGCAGACGGTGGGCGGCCGCAAATGTGGTGGACACGGTGATGGTGGTCCTCATGTACGCGTACCTCCCAGCGTGGAGCGCACCGGCGTCTGCTCGGCCGACCCGTCCTCGTAGGGGATGGGATCCACAGCCCCGGCAGCGGCGAAGGCCTGAAGACGCGCCTGACAAGTGTCGCAGACTCCGCAGGCCGGCCTGCGGCCCTGGTAGCAGGAATGAGTGAGATCGTAGGGAACTCCGTGCTCCCGGCCCCAACGGACGATGTCGGCCTTAGACCAGTGGACGAACGGAGCCGCCACCCGCAGGCCGTACTGAGTGCCGAGCCTCACCGCCTGATCCGCCGCCTCGACGAACTCGGGCCGGCAGTCCGGATACCCAGTGTGGTCGTCGTGATGAACACCCAGCCAGAGCACTGCCGGACCCAGCGCATCCTGGATAGAGGCCATCTGGGCAAGGAAGAGCAGGTTGCGGGCGGGCACGTACGATGGAGCCACACCGCTGACAGAGGCCAGGTCCCTCCCTTCCGGAAGAGGTCTCCTATCATCCGTGAGAGCCGAACCGCAGATAGGAGTCAGTTCCACAACGTGGTGATCCATGTGGTACGCGCCGGCCACGGCCTGGGCCGCCTCCAACTCCACCGCATGCTTCTGCCCGTAAAGGAAAGTGTAGGCCCTCACCGGTTCCTCGGGATGATGGGTCATGATCCAGGCCGCCAAGGTGGCCGAATCGAGGCCCCCACTCAGTAGCAGGCAGTGGGCACCACCGGTCGAAGACCGAAGGTCCGGGTTGGGCGCCGTCCCGGCCACCCACCCGGTCATGCTCGCTCCCTCACGCCGTGTTCGGCCCGGACCACAGTCTTGATGTTGCCCCGCACCGTGAAATCAGCGGTGACCCTCATCCAACGCGGCTCGAGCAGGGAAACGAGATCGTCCAGGATCTGATTGGCGGCCGCTTCGTGCGAGATCGCCCGGTTCCGGTACGCGTTGATGTAGAGCTTGAGCGATTTCAACTCGACGACCCAGTCTTGAGGCTGATAACGGATCTTGATGAGAGCGAAATCGGGAAACCCGGAACGCGGGCAGAGACAGGTGAATTCTGGGATATCGAACGACACCAAGTACGGACGTTCCGGACGAGGAGCGGGCCACTTCTCCAGCTTGTTTTCCCTGATGGCGGCCGTGCCGTAGAGCTCTTGCGGTGCTTCAGTGTTAGGGCTTTCGTTCATACGGGAAGTATACCTTGCTGGTATGCTGACGATGAGGTGGCCAATCGACGAGGAGAGGCGGATGGACGAGAGGAGTTTCCATAGAATCCTTCTTGGATACGACGGCTCCGAAGACTCGGAGAAGGCGGCCGATCTGGCAACGACACTCGCTTTGAAGTTCGGCTCCACCATCGTCGTCTGTCATGCGTTCGGGCACATGCCGGTGACGTCCAAGCCCAGTGAGGTGCGCCGTCTGGTGAACCCCTTGGTGGAACGACTCACGAAAGCGGGCATCAGCACTCTGGTCTCGATACCCGATTCCCTGCCGGCGCAGGGGGTTCTCGATGCGGCCGAAGAGCACCGCGCCGACCTCATCGTCATGGGAGGCCGGGGCCGAGGGACCTTCGCCAACCTGCTGTTGGGCTCCACGTCTGAGCGCGTGTTGCGCTTCGCCAAGGTCCCGGTACTCATCGCGCGGTAGAACGGCCGGGGCGAGCACCGCGACTCAGGGGTCGGAAGCTACGGACTACAGACGGTTGTAGTCGGGCGAGAACGTGTCTCCCCTGGAGGGATCACCCGTGGTGTATCCCAACCCCAGTGCCACCTGCCCTGCGGCGGTCTGAGACGTTGGCGCTCTGACGCCTGCCCTTCCACTGCATCCTGCCCGTCCCCCATACTTCTCCCGAAACCTGGACCGCGTCCACAGGATCAACCAGGATGGTCCGTCCCTCGCGGGTGTTATATCATAGGTCTTCAGTACGAGTTCTGAGGCTGAGAGGGTAGCTGAGCGCGGTTGGTCGACCCCCGCGCATGCACGCTGGAGATACCGAACAGGAGAGGCGCCCATGTCCCTGGTGGAATCACTTGTCTCCAGAGCCGGTTCCCGCAGAGTGCTCTACGTCCTCACGGCCATCCTGTTTCTGACCTTCCTCGACACCACCATCATGAGTGTGGCGCTGGCCGATCTGCAGGCCACCCTTCACACCAGCGTCTCCGACCTGCAGTGGATCGTGAACGCGTATGCGCTCGTGTTCGCGGCCTTGATGCTGGCCTTCGGCACCTTGGGAGACCGCATCGGGCGTAAGAAGGTGATGTTGGGTGGCGTGGGGGTGTTCATCGCCGGCTCCCTGTTCGGTGCCCTCGCCCCCAATACCGGCTCTCTGATAGCGGCTCGGGCCGTTATGGGCCTGGGAGCTGCGGCCTGCGAGCCCGGCACGCTCTCAGTCATCCGTCAGATCTACCCGGACAAGGGGGATCGAGCTCGAGCTCTCGGCCTGTGGGCAGCCATTGCCGGCCTGGCGCTCGCGATGGGGCCGGTCCTGGGCGGCATCTTGGTGGGCCTGGGCGGTTGGCCGGCGATCTTCTGGTTCAACCTGGCCGCAGGGGTCCTCATCCTCCCTCTCGCCCTCTCGGTTGTGCCTGAGAGCTCCGACCCGGAAGGCGGACGCGCCGACGTCGCCGGATTCATATTGGGACCGGTTGCTCTGGGCACGCTCGTCTTCGCCATCATCGTGGGAGAGACGGCCGGATACACCGCTCCGCATGTGCTGGCCCTCTTTGCCATAGCCATCGTGACCGGTACTGTCTTCGCCTTCGTGGAACACCGCAGCTCCGCTCCCATGCTGAACGTGGACTACTTCCGCAAGCTGCCTTTCTCGGGCTCCCTGTTCGTTGCCTTCTGCACATACTTCGGCGTTTTCTCCATCTTCTTCTTGACGGCGCTCTACCTGCAGATAGTTCTCGGGTACACGGCCTTCCGCATCGCAGCCCTGTTCATCCCTATGGCTCTGGGGATGATCATAGCCTCGGCCTTCGCCGGCAGGTGGGTGGCGCTCCGCGGGCCACAGCTTCCCGTCGCAGTCGGCTGTGTGATGGCCGCAGCCGGAGTCCTGCTGACCGACCTCGCCTTGGTCGGTGACGTGACCTTCGTCCCCCTGGTGCTCTCGCTCACCTTGGCCGGCATCGGATTCGGCGTAGCCGTGGTCCCCATCACTTCGGTGGCCCTCTCCAGCCTGCCGGCGAAACACTCGGGAATGGCGGCCTCGGCGACCACCACCAGCCGGGAGGTTGGAACGGTCCTCGGGGTAGCCGTGCTGGGATCCTTATTCAGCACACAGCTCACCGAGCACCTCACCCGCCGCCTGGTAGAGCTGGAGATACCTTTTGAGTTTCATGAATTCATCATCAGTCAGGTGCTGACCGGACAGAGCAGCCAGACGGCCGCGGAAGCGGAGGCTTTGTACGGTCCGATTGTCGGGAAAGCCGTCGCCGCAGCCTTCGACGCGGTCCACAGCGGCGTGAGTACCTCCTTGTTGGTCGCGGGCTGTGTCATCTTCTTCTCAGGGATCATCGCCTGGGTCAGCTTCGCGTCCAAACGGGTTGCGACCGAATAGAAGCTGGACCAAATGAGTTCCGCACAGCACCTTGCCCAGATCAGAGTGCAAACCGCGGGCTTTTGGTGCGAGGGATACATCGTTGTGCCGCGCCCAGGCGGCTACAAGGGGAGGGTCAACGACATACTGAACAGCAGTGAGCAGTTCATCGCCCTGACCGATGTCACCCTGCACGAGCGCCATCAAGGCGCCGAGGAGAAGCCCATTTCCTATGACGTACTCCTGCTCCGCAAGGACGAGATCCAGTACGTGGTCCCTCTCGACTGAGTTGCCGTAGCAGCACCCCGTGCTACCGTGCGGTGCGAAGCCATTGTTACCGACTATGGTGGAGGTAAGTATCAGTGCATTACAATCCTGAGAAACTTGATCATGGGCTTGCTTACAACCCCTTCAAGGCGTGCGTCGTCCCAAGACCGATTGGTTGGATATCAACTGTCAGTGCGAAGGGAGTGCACAATCTCGCCCCCTACAGCCAAGTTCAGAACCTGACTTTCGATCCTCCCTACATGATGTTTGCCGCCAATCAGACTTCTTCCGGCACACGCAAGGATTCAGTCGCGAACACGGAGGAAACCGGCGGCTTCGTATACAACATGGCCACCTACGAGCTCCGCGAGGCGGTGAATCGCTCCGCCCAAGAGGTGCCGCCGGACGTTGATGAGTTCGAACTGGCCGGCGTTACCAAGGCGCCATCGTTGAAGATCCAAGCCTGCCGCGTGGCAGAGTCGCCCATCAACCTGGAATGCGTGTATCAACAGACTCTGAGACTTCCTGGGAGAACCATGCTTGGAACCGTGGATGTCGTGATCGGCCGGGTGGTCATGGTCCACATCCGAGACGACGTGATTCTTCCCGACGGCCACGTCGATCTGCTGAAGATCCGCCCGTTGGCCCGGGCCGGCTACTACCAGTACACAACCCTCGACTCCCTGTTCGAGATGATCATTCCCGGAGAGAATGAGGCCATTCTCAAGGGATTAGAGGGGGCACCGCAGCAGTAGCTCTACGACGCGCGTGAAGGCGCCGCATCACGCTGCCCAGGGGAATGCAGCTGACGCGACCTGATGGTGAGCACGCACAAGATGCCGACCACGGCTGCCCCGCCGACGATCAGCGCCGACCAAGTGAAGGTCTCTTCCGCGGGGAAGAACTCGGTCACCAGGCCGGACGGCGTTTCAATGTCTACTGCTACCGTACGGAGCGTCAACACGAAGCCCGCCACGGCACCTGCGACGGCCGCTCCTGTCGCGCCGGCCGTGTTGTAGATAGCGCTGACCATGATGCCTTGCTCCGGTCGCACCGCCTCCGCAGCCACAGCGTAGCTGGCGGAACCTGCCCACGCACCCAGGCTCCCCGTGAGGGCGAGCCAGAGAAGGTTCAGCCAGATCGACCCGTGTGCGAAGGCCATGCCGAACCCGGCCAAGCCCATCGTCAGGCCCAGCAGCATGGTTCGCTTCGGACCCACAAGCCGCATGATGGGGGTCGCCGTCCCAGAAAGCAGCGTCATCATGATCGCGGGCACGGCAAGGGCAAGCGAGACGATGAAAAGGCTCCTGCCGAAACCGAAGCCGGAAGACACCGGCGTTTGAAGCAAGTAGGGATACGCAGCGGCGGGTATGCACATGGAGCCCGTGATTACCGGCCAGACAACCGCCCCCTGCCAGACCCCCGCCCTCTTCAGCACCCGCAGGTCGATCAAAGGAGCGCGGGTACGCAGCTCCCACCATATCCAAAGAAGCACGGCGGCGATTCCGGGAAGGAGCAACCCCAGCACCTTTGCGCTACCCCATCCCCACGAGTTCGCCTGACTCAACGGCAGAAGCAGCAAGACCGACCACAGCACGAGCCCCACACATCCGACGTAATCTATCGGCACTCTCTCTCGGCTCCTGGTCTCTCTGACGAAGATGGAAGTGAGAACCAAGTCCGCCGCCGCTGCTCCGGCGAGGATCCAGAAGAGCGTACGCCAGTCCCCCCCCGCCCTCCATATGAACCCGCTGCCCAGATAGGCGATCACCGCTCCCAAGGCCATGGCGAAAACAATCATACTGAGGGCCCGGCGCATGCTCTCGCCTTTCCAGTAGTTGGCGATTATGCCAACGGCCAGGGCCTGAGTGGCCATCCCGACCCCTTGAATGACCCGGCCTACGATAAGGACCGCCAGATTCGTGGACAGAGCGACCACGAGGCTGCCTCCGAAGAGCAGTACAAGCACGGTGATCAGCATGCGGCGATGTCCGAACACCGCTCCCAGGGCAGCTGCGACTCCCCCGACGCCCGTGGCGATGAGATGGAAGCCCACGATGGCCCAAACCACCTGGTTGACGGGGCGTCCGAACTCAGTGGATAGCGCGACTATGTGCGGGAATAGACAGACGCTGGCGACATTCGCAAGTGTCGTCGCCAGAACGAGTGAGAGGAGAACCACCCAGCTTGTCTCCCCGGTCGGGATCCGCGATGGGATGCTCTTCGCGGGATCACCTGACCGCGTGGTCACTCTCTCACCATATGTTTCAACTCCTTGCCGCCGCCTTCGGCCTTCAGTGGGTGACGTCGGGTGAACCTCCGCAGCCCAGCGACGAAGGAGCCCACGATCGCGCACGGCTCTCACCATACCCGGAATCCTGCCCCGCTGCCAAGTAGGTTTGATTGCACGGGACGCGGCACCACGGAATGGGTGGCTGGCTCAGCGGCACCTGGCTGTGTCAGTCCGTCGGACACGTTCTACCGGCGGGACTAGAAGACATGTACTATCTATCGCAAGGGGTCTCAATCGAAGGGACTGAATTCAAGCGGCCGTCTCTACTCCTGAAGCAGGGACGGCCGGCTACTGAAGGAGAGTTGCATGTTGGCTCAAGTCATTCTTACTCCCACTGAGTCCAAGAAGCTGATTGGCAAGGCTGTTGCATCCATGGATATGGTCAGACGAGCGGCCGAGGAGGGAGTGGTGGTATTGCACCCCAGCAGCAGCACATGGTTCGTCGTTGAGGCGCTGACAGGAAGGGTGCCGACCACCAACGTTTGGGTCTGTGGAGCGATAACCCCGAAAGGTGCGTGCGGTGACATGGGAGTGCACGCCGGTGAACGATCGTTGAACAGACTATCGGGTCCGGGTGGCTTCCCCCATTCATGGGTGATTAGGAACGGTGAGTTGTCGACAGGAGAAACGCTCGAGGACCTGATGGCAGAAATGAGACCCGATGACGTCTACATAAAGGGGGTGAACGCGATTGACCCTGAGGGCAACGTGGGCATCATGGTCGGGAATCCGGTGGAGGGAGGGACAATCGGGTTTGTGGTCTCCAAGATGAGGAAGACGCCGTTCCACCTAGTATTTCCCGTGGGACTGGAGAAGCTCATACCAATCTCCGTCGGGCAGGCTGCGAGAGAGGCGAAGCGGGTGGGATGCGATTACGGTATGGGAGCGGTGGTTGGCCTATTCCCCTGCGCCGCTGGGGAGTCCATTACCGAGACCGATGCGGTCAAGATGCTGAGCGGTGCTGAGGCCGTCCCCATAGGTGCGGGCGGTCTGAGCGGTGCCGAAGGAGCCATCTACTTGGTCATCAAAGGAAAGAGCGAACAGGTCGAAAAGGCTATCGAGTTCGTCGAGCAGTGCAAGGGCGCAAGGATTCCGCAGGTGCGCCAGTTCAATTGCTGCGATTGCCCTAACAGCATGTGCGCTTTCCCCGTCACCGGCAAGAGCTGGGTCACGATGTGAGAGGTCAGTCCTTCCGCGACCATCTCTCCGACAGAACAGAACTGGTTTTCCCAGATCGACCGGCTGCCCAGACGTGCGGCACAGTGGCCGTCTTAACAGCACAAGACCTCTTGTCGCCTCTCTCACTCACCAACGGTATCTCCAGCCCCGAGAGGCAGGGGCACCCGTCTCTCCGGTTTGCGGGACGCGGCGCATGGGACCTCCTGATACGATAATCCCTGTGACTCATCAGCCTAGGAACCCATAGTCCGTTCAACCCAATCCTGGAGGTAGGAAGAAGTGCTGCATAGCATAGTGGGCGTGGATCATGTTGGCATAGGCGTCAGAGATGCCGAACGCATGAGATCGTTCTACAGTGAGGTGTTCTGTTTCACGCGTGTGCTGGCCGAGATGCCCGAAGCCGATCACCCCGCGATTCATGGGCTTCTTCGCGCTCACCGCACGGTCCACTCATCAACACTGGTGGCTCACGACTCAGGAGGGCCAACCATTGCGCTATTTCACGCCATTGATCCTGAACCGCGCGCCATACGTCGAGACTTCACATATGGGGACATCGGCGTCGCGAAACTCACGTTCACCGTCCCAGACCTGGTCGCCTTCTGCCGGGACAAGGGCACGCGTTTATCTCTCTGCTCCCCTCCCAAGACCGTTGCGCTGGAGGGCCGGGGTGAGTATTCCTTCGTATACGGCCACGACCCGGAGGGGAATCTGATTGAGATCGTATCTGGTCACGGACAGGGCGCGGACGATCCGGGTTCCTTGTGCTCTGTTGGTATTGCGGTCACTGATCTAGATAGGTCCCTGGCGTTCTACAGGGACGTGTTTGGGTTCAAGGACATCGTGGTGGCCCCCCACGAGCGCTTCTCGGGC
>JAAYCW010000192.1 GCA_012729575.1 Actinomycetota bacterium
ATGAGATACGTGAAGGAGCATAGATTGCGGCTCTTTGGCGTGTACACTGCTATCCTCGGAGTGTTCGTGATCGTTCTCTCTGTCGTATAGGAGGCGTAGTGGAGCACCGCGCACGGAACCGGCAAGCGCTATCGTACCGGCGTTGGGCCCTGGTAGTCGGTTTGGCGGCGGTCTTGCTCATGCTCTGGACGGGTAGCGCCTGGGCGGCTTCGGCGACCGTGGTGCGGCACGGGCCGCCGGATCAGAAGCAAATCGCCCTGACCTTCGACGATAACACCAAGTCGGATCGCGGCGTGGCCATACTCCGCACGCTTCAGAGGGAGAAGGTGCCCGCCAGCCTGTTTCTCATCGGTTCGTCGGTGAAGGGCACTCCGGCGATCAACACTGAGATACTCAAGGGCATGAAGGAAGGCCTTTTCGAGGTAGGAGACCACAGCTGGTCGCATCCAGCATTGCCCGGGCTGTCCGGCTCGGCGATGGCCTCTCAGATCGGGGGCGGGACCGATGCCTTCCGCTCGGTCACAGGGGCCCGCACAGTCCCGCTGTTCCGTCCGCCTTATGGTTCGACCAATGCCCAGGTGGCCGCGGTAGCCGGCAGTGAAGGCTTCCGCTATCTGGTTCTTTGGGATATCGACCCCCGTGATTGGGCGGGCGGTTCGGCCTCTTCGATCGCCGATCACGTGATCAGCCGGGCACACAACGGCGCCATCGTGGTGATGCACCTCTCCGCTCCGCATACGGCCGCGGCTATTCCGATGATCGTCTCAAACCTCCGCAGCAAGGGTTACGAGTTCGTTACAGTTTCGACGATGATGAAGGGCAAGCGGCCGTTCTTGGATGTCGACACCTCTTCAGCCACGGGGAAGGCTGTGGCTCGTATGGCACAAGAGGGGTTCATGAGCGGATACGACGGCAACTACTTCGGTCCGACAGATACCATCACCCGGGCCCAAGTGGCCAAGGTGGCGGCGCTTGTGGGCGGTCTGCATACTCCCGAGATGGAGAACGCCGGCCTGCCGACTTTTGTCGATGTATCACTCCTGCACGACTCCGACGGTAACCCGTTCGCCTATCCCTTTGATTATGTGGAGGAAGCGGCTGCCGCCGGCCTGATTGTCGGGAGTCCCGCTCCCGGACAAGGGGTGGTGTTTCGGCCGACGGAGGCGATAACCAGGGTGCAGCTCGCGCAGGTAGTCGCTCGTATGGTGCGCCAGTTGAAGGGGTATGGACCGGTGGACGGCACTGCCTCCACGGCGTTTCCCGACGTCCCGGCCTATGCAGCCTCGGATGTGGCTTTAGTCGCGGGTCTCGGTCTCATGTCAGGGTACTCCGCGGACAGATTCAGTCCTTGGGCGGGTGCGCAGCGCGCCCATGTGGCCGTGGTCATGAGCCGCTATCTCGATCTGCCGTAGGTGCTATCGGCGGGGAGGACCTCGCTGGGAGGCCGACCATCACGCGAAGACCTCCCGATTCTGGCGCGGCCAGGTCTATCGAACCGCCGTGGGCCGTGACCACGGCCTTGACGATGGACAGCCCCAAGCCGAATCCTCCGGTCTTCCGGCTGCGTGACCTATCGGGGCGGTAGAAGCGTTCGAACAGATGGTCGACGTCTTCCGGTGGAACCACCGGCCCCCCATTGGCTACCTCCAAGATCACTCGGTCGTCAGTTGCCCTGGTCTTCACCGAGAACCATCCGCCGGGCGTGTTGTGACGTACGGCGTTCTCAACGAGATTACCGACCATGCGTCCTATCAGGGAGCGCTCACCCTTGAGCCGCGCAGGCTGGAGGTCGAGCTCCAAGTTCAATCCCATAACGTCGGCTTCGCCGGCCGCGAGTTCGACCTCACCCGCGACGATCTGCGCCAGATCGAGGTCGACCAGGACGGGGGAACTCTCGGTGTGGGCCAAGACCAGCAGGCCATCGATCAGCTTCTCGCTACGGTCCA
Source organism: Actinomycetota bacterium (assembly GCA_012729575.1). Lineage (GTDB taxonomy): Bacteria > Actinomycetota > Thermoleophilia > RBG-16-64-13 > RBG-16-64-13 > RBG-16-64-13. Next base: position 1,947 of record JAAYCW010000192.1, read on the forward strand.
CGGCTTCAGTGACGGCCGCGCCCATGTCCCGTAGGTCCTCTTGAGAGAGGTTGGGGTCGGTCAGGGCAACATCGATCTCGGTGCGGATGATGGTAAGGGGTGTGCGCAGCTCGTGCGAGGCGTTGGCGACGAACTCCTTCTGCGCCGTGAAAGCGGTATCGAGTCGCCCCAACATGTCGTCGAAGGTATCAGCCAGTTCTCTCAGCTCGTCACGTGGTCCTTTAAGATCGATCCGTTCGTGCAGAGTGGAGTCTGACAGTCTGCGAGCCGTGCTGGTAATAGCGTGCAAAGGCCGCAGCATACGCCCGGCCACCAGCCAGGCCAAGCCGAAAGTGAGAACGGTCATGATGGCCAGCGCGAGGAGGGACTTCGTCCACAACTGTCGTAGGGCCTCGTTTCGGAGCTCGTTCTGAGCCTCCCGCAGCAAGGCGGGCACAGAGACGTAGACTCCTTCTTCAGTTTCGACGTACAGTTGGAAAGACTCCCGCTGACCAGAACCCGGCAGGTCGCCGAATCCTTCCGGCTCGAAGCTCATCCCCGGGGTCTCGGCCGGGAAGCTCCACTCGAGCCACTGGGGCGGTATGCCGAATTGCTCGGCCACAACAGCCCGGGCCTTCTCCGGAGCGACATCGAGATTGTTGCGGACCATCAAGAAGTTGATGGTGATCAGAAGGACCCCCGCCAGGAGGAAGAGGCCTCCGTACCACAGCGTCAACTTCAAACGGATCGTAAGACTGCGGTGATCGCTTGCATTGATGGTGGATCGGAATGTCATATCTTATAGCCGACGCCCGGTACCGTTTCGATTATTGGAGGATCACCGATCTTACGCCGCAGTGTCATGATCGTGACCCGGACGACGTTGGTAAAAGGGTCGGTGTTCTCGTCCCACACTTTCTCAAGCAACTCCTCGGCACTCACAACGCGTCCCTGGGCGGCCAGGAGCACCTGCAACACCCCAAACTCCTTTTTGGTGAGACCGAGGTCTTGCCCAGCGCGTTCCACGACATGGCGCGCAGGATCGAGAGTGAGGTCGGCGAATGTCAGCACGGGCGGCACCGGCGCGACGGCGCGACGCCCGAGTGCTCGGATACGAGCTACCAATTCCTTGAGTGCGAAGGGCTTTGGAAGATAATCGTCGGCGCCGAGATCCAAACCCGTTACCCGGTCTTGTATGGAGCCGGCCGCCGTCAGCATGAGAATGCGGGCTAGGGATCTGCGCGCCACCAGCTCTCTGCAGACCTCATCGCCGTGTACACCAGGGAGGTTGCGATCGAGCACAACGACGTCGTAGCTGTTGACGGACGCCTTGGTGAGGGCTGAACGCCCGTCCAGCACAACGTCCACGGCCATGCCCTCGCGCCGCAGACCGCGGGCGATCGTATTGGCGAGCCGTTCCTCGTCTTCGACCAGAAGGATCCGCACAGTCTCTCCCTACATCAGGCCAACGGCCTGTGGTGCCGAGGATGATACCCTGTTGCCTCCTCGATACGTCGTCAGGATGCCCCTACGGCTGAGTGGTGTTGCGCACAGGATTTTAGGCGGGCGGGGATAAGGCGGTTGTAAGCAAGAGAACGCAAGAAGCCGCCTGCGGCGGCGGGGCCCTTTACAGTTGCCTTATCGAGGGTCGTCTATCCTGTCCGATGGAAACACGGCCGCCTGGGGTTGGGCCGAGGGCCACTCGGGGTAGAATGCAGATTGCGTGATAGTTCGTGGGGAGGAACCAAGAATGAGAATGACTGACGCGGAGCGGGATGGGATCCGTCCGGCTGCCGCACTCAGAAGACTGTGGCGTCCCGTGCTCGAGATGGTCATCGCTCTCGGACTTATCACCGGTGCGGGTTTTGGGTTGGCAGGTTGCACTTTCGAGATCGGTGATGAGACTACCACTACTGCGCGGCCGGCCGCCACGGCTACCACTGGGTCGCCCATAACAACCGATACCGCGCCTGTGAACACAACGGGATCAACAACCGGTTCAACAAGCGTGGTAGCTGAGGGCGATGGGCTCGCGAGTCCCGCCCAGACTGTCTCTGAGGTTCTTGGTCCGAGCGTGGTCAACATCACCGTCAAGGTCACCGGCCAGGGCCCCTTCGGCCAGCAGTATTCGGGAACGGCCGAGGGCTCAGGGGTAATCTACTCCGCGGACGGTATGATCATCACCAATGACCACGTGGTCACAGACGACTGGGGTGATCCTGCGAGTGAGATCGTGGTCACCTTCATCACAGGAGAGAAGCTGTCGGGTAGGATCGTGGGCACGGATCCTTTGACGGACCTGGCCGTTGTTAAGGTTGATTCCGAGCGTGATCTGCCCCCGGCCACATTCGTGACTGAGCAACCAAGCGTAGGCGAATATGCCGTGGCCATCGGCAGTCCTCTTGGCTACGAGAACTCAGTGACTCTGGGTATCGTTTCCGGCTTGGGTCGGAGTATCCAAGGAGCGACTGGGACACAGGGCATTGCTCTCACCAACCTGATCCAGACCGATGCCCCTATCAGCCCGGGCAATTCCGGTGGCGCACTGGCCAACGCCCAGGGACAGGTGATCGGCATTAATGTGGCTTATGAGTCGCCGGCCTCGGGTGCCGTCAGCATCGGGTTCGCCATCCCTTCAGTGGTAGTGACGCAGGTGGCGGATGAGATCATCAGCACGGGGAAGGCCACCCATGCGTACATAGGTGTGAGTACCGTGACCTTGACCCCCGACCTGCAGAGCCAATATGATCTGTCCCGGTCTTCGGGGATCCTGGTCGCGCAGGTGAGCGCAGGAGGACCGGCGGCCAGGGCCGGCATCCAGCAGGGCGACATAATCGTCGAGTTGGAAGGCGAAGAGATGGTGGAGTCGGCCGACCTGCTCATGGCTATAAGAGACAAGAAGCCGGGCGATACTGTTGAAGTGTCCATCGATCGCAACGGTGAGCAGATGGTCATTGAAGTGACTTTGGATGAACGGCCGGCCGGTTTCTGATGACGAGTGTCGACGGCGTATAGGGGCCGAAAGGGCCTGGACCATGAGGCGGGGCTTCAGCGTCAACGGACGCTGAAGCCCCGCTCCTCTTGCGGAGTCTCATCGTGTATGGCCATCGCGTCTACGCGCGCAATCGGGGGGCCGTGGCGGGTCCAGGAGAGCATCTTTTCGACCTGGGCTCTTGGCCCTTCATAGACCGCCTCCACCCGGCCGTCGGGAAGATTGCGCACCCAGCCGGCGAGGCCGAGCCGAGTAGCTTCATGCCAGGCGTAGTGGCGGAAGGAGACTCCTTGAACCCGCCCTTCCACAAAGACACGGACCCGGACGTGGGCTTCGGTATTCATTGCGGATAGCCTTCTTTGCCGATCAGGGGGACAAACGTGCAGGCGAGGATCGATGTCTCTCGAAAGGAGCTGTCCAAACCCTTCTCGTTCTTCACGTCGTCCTGTTGACCTAACGGTGCCGACCGCTCGATCAGGCGGAGATCCTCGTTGTGGCCGGAAGTAACTGGTATTACCATCCGGCCATTAAATCCTAGTTGAGCCTTCAGACAGTCCGGTACGGCGGGAGCGGCAGCCGTTACTACTATCGCGTCGAATGGGGCCATTTCCGGGAGTCCGAGCGAACCATCGCAGATGATGACGTGGACATTGGTATAGCCTAGCTCGAGTAGAAGCTCCGCCGCCCGGTCGGCCAAGTCGGCATGCCGCTCCAGAGTCCAGACTTCCCCGGCCAACTCCGCCAAGATGGCTGCTTGATAGCCGGAGCCGGTGCCGATCTCCAAAACCCGATCGGTGGGACTGAGCCTGAGCAACTCGGTCATGCGGGCCACCATATATGGTTGAGAAATGGTCTGCCCGGCCCCGATCGGGAGGGGCCCATCGTTGTAGGCAGCGTGGCGTTGTGTTTCCGGGACGAACAGATGGCGGGGCACCTTCTCCATGGCAGCGAGAACCCGATCGTCATCGAGATGTCGTGCCCGCAACTGATCCACCACCATCCGGTGTCTGAGATGGGCGAAGTCGGTATCGGTGGATTTTGCGCCCATGCAACTGGGTCCGGGTCCTTCTGGGACTATCCTTTGAGTATGCGCAGTCCCTTGTGTTTCCGGTTTCTCATCAATTGGACGCGGTAGACGAGCAGCCCAAGAAAGGCGAAGACGAGAACCCCGATGAGAGGTACGAGCACGAACAAGAGAGTGCCCACCAGCACGGCGAAGTCCTCGTAGATGCTGAGGAGGATGGCGGGCGCGGTCTCAGTCGTGGGCGCCTTGCGCTTGGTCGAGCGGCGGACGTAATCCGCCAGCCCGGCAATCACAAAGCCGAGCACTCCGGAGACGGCCATCGCTATCCAGCCGTCGGGTGCCATGGCTGCGGCGAACACGACTCCTCCGAGGATCATCTTGACCGGCTGCATGATCCGGTCGCGTATCTTCGAGAACACGAAGAGCTTCTCGGTGGCCACCTCGATCACCGCCAGAGCCAAGAGAAGGGCGATGACCCATGTCTTCTCCAGAAACCCGAACAAGGTGCCGTCCAGCACGGGGGCGCTGTGAAACTCAAGTCGAGAATAGAGGGCCAAGAAGGCAACGGGGAGGAACGCACGTATGCCGGAGAGAACGGCCAGACCAGCACCCATGCAGGCGCGTGCATAGATACTGTTGAAGACCACGTCCATACAGGCAGTCTAGCACGCCGTTCGGCGGTCTCTCTATGTGGGCCGGCTCACTACCCTATCTCGTTAAAGTCTTCCTTCACTGAGATCCGTCGTCCCGCTGACTGGCGAAGTACTCCTGGACGCGCTCGTAGAAGTCGTCGGGCGGTGTGGGAAGCTGTCTCTCCTCCTCGGTCAGCACCTCGAGGAGTAACCTGTCGCGCTTGTCGGACGGCAGGGCGAGCAGAGCCTCAGCTATGGCCGTATTGCGAAGGAAGCGTTCCTCCTCGGGATCCATAGGGGGCTCCTCCTGGGCGAGAGGCGCCTCGCGCGGCTGCCATTCACCGCACCAGTCCTGAGCGAGGGTCAGGGGCCAGACGGCGGCTGGGGTCTTGTCCTCGGCACTATCGCGGGCAATAGGATGCGCGTGTGCACCGGGAGCGTTGCGACGACATCTCCCCTCAACGGGGGAGGCAGGGTCCCAGTGGACGCACTGGGCGCAATATCGGGGGGAATCGTTCACGTGTCCTCCACGCTCGTTCGTCTCCTGGCCCAAGTTACTACACACTGATCGTGTATGCACGGACCGCAGGGCCGGTGAAAACGCGCGATGATACAATCTCTCGACCGGCGGGGTTAAGCCCGCGTTCGGCCCCGCAGACGGTTGCAGTTCCGATCTGTGCGTCGACGACGGCGTCGCGAGCCTCATCCGCCACTCGCCGGATCTTGTGCCCCCGTAGCTCAGGGGATAGAGCAGAGGTTTCCTAAACCTCGTGCCGGAGGTTCGAGTCCTCCCGGGGGCA
>JAAYCW010000193.1 GCA_012729575.1 Actinomycetota bacterium
CTCGCAGCCCATCCACACAAGAGGGACGCTGCGGCCGTTGCGCAGAGTGCCGTCGGGACGCAGGCTGCTGAAGTACGCCTGCACCACCACGTCGGACGGGTCCAAAGTCCCCAGGACCACCTTGGCCTGCACCTCGAGTTCCTCACCCACGGTCATATCGGGGGCGACTCCATCCTTGACCCAGACGACCTTGACATCACACCAGGCCTCGCGTACCCGCGTCTTCCATGCGGAGAGCTCCTTGGCCTTGGCGAAACCGTCGGCCGCAAGCCGCCGGCACCGGTCGGCGATAGGCAGATAGAAGTTCTCGGCATACTGCTTCACCATCCGGTCTCCCGAGAAGGCCGGAGCCAAGAAACGGATGGAGTTCTTCATCATGGAGATCCAACCGCGGGGAAGACCGTCGGCGTCGCGTTCGTAGAAGAGGGGCACGATTTCGCGTTCCAAGGTCGAGTAGAGAGATTCGGCATCGACCTCGTCCTGATAGTCGGCATGCACGAATTCCTGCCCGTCCCCTATCGCCCAGCCCGCTCCCGGACGGTAGGCCTCGGCCCACCAGCCATCGAGAACGGAGAGGTTGAGACCGCCGTTGGGGACCACCTTCATGCCGCTGGTCCCACAAGCTTCGTTCGGACGGCGAGGCGTGTTGAGCCACACATCCACCCCCTGCACCAGCATGGCCGTCTTACTGAGGTCGTAATCCTCGATGAACACCACGTGGTCGCTCAGACCTTCGCGGCTCACTATATCGTGCATCTGCCTGATGAAGTCCTTGCCGGCCCCGTCGCGAGGATGAGCCTTGCCGGCTACTATCAGTTGGACGGGACGGGCCTCGTCGAGCAACAGGGCCTTGAGCCGGCAGACGTCCCGAAAGAGCAGAGTGGCCCGCTTGTACGTGGCGAAACGACGGGCGAAGCCGATGGTGAGAGCATCCGGCCGCAGCGGCGGCCTTACCGGCGCTCCCAGCCCACCTGAAGCCCGCCGCCCCCGTGACTGCCAGGCCGCCTGCTCACGCGCATAGGCGACAAGACGCTCGCGCAGCCGGGTGTGGGCGTGCCAGAGTTCGAGGTCGGGGATACGTTCCACCCGCTGCCAAGCCTCGCGGGAGGAGGCATCCTCCCGCCAGCGCGGACCGAGATAGTGGTCGTAGAGCTGCGCCATCTCAGAGGCGACCCAGCTCTTGGTGTGCACCCCGTTGGTGACCGATTCCACCGGCATCTCGGACAGCGGGAAGTCCATCCAGCCCGGCTGCATCATGCGGGCGGTGGCCCGGCGGTGAAGACGGCTGACGGCGTTGCGCCGGGGCGACTGGCGGAGCGCCAGAACCGCCACGTTGAACTCCTCGTCATGTGCGTCGCGGTTGACCCGGCCCATGCGCATGAACTGATCGGTCTCCAGATCCAGCTCCTCGAGATACTCGCCGAGATACGTGTCTATCAGAGACTGGGGGAATAGGTCGAACCCGGCGGGGACGGGTGTGTGTGTGGTGAAGAGTGTGCCCGCTCCGGTAGCCTGCCGGCCTTCGTAGAAGGTGAGATCCCCCTCCTCCATAGCCTCTCTCGTACGCTCCAGAGTGGTGAAGACCGTATGCCCCTCATTGAGATGATAGGCCTGAGGCCGGGCACCCAGGGCCCGCAACGCTCGGATGCCGCCGATACCCAGAAGCAACTCTTGAGCGATCCGCTCTTCGGAGCCTCCCCCGTACAGCTCGCTCGTGATGCGTTGGGACACCGGGTCGTTCTCGGGCAACGAGCTGTCAAGCAGATACAGCGACACGCGTCCCACCTGGGCTTTCCAGACTCTCGCCCAGACCGTGCGCCCCGCCATATCTACGGATACTTTGAGAGGTGTTCCGGCCGCGGTACCGCCCACCGAGACTGCACCCACAGGACCTGCATCCACAGCCGTCGACCCGGCATCGGGGCCGGTCTCCCCCTCACCGGCGGTCTGGACGCCATCCTTACCCTTCTTCGGATCGGTTGCGTGGGGAACCCACACATCACCTTCCATGACGGGCCGCAGGGGCAGGGTGGTGAAGTCGTGAGTCCGGTATTCCTCGTACTGCCAGCCCTCTGGATCAAGCCGCTGGGTGAAATAACCCCTGCTGTAGACCAGGCCCACAGCCACCAGAGGCAGACCCAGTCCGCTCGCGGACTTGAGGTGGTCGCCGGCCAGCACCCCCAGCCCGCCCGAGTAGATGGGCAGGCAGGCGGTCAAGCCATATTCCATACAGAAGTATGCGATCGAGAGGTCCTCACGCTCGGGATACGTCGCTCGGAACCACCCCGGTTCCGCCAGATAACGATGCAGATCGTCCAACGCATCATCCAGGTGGGTCACGAAGGCGGGATCCGCCGCTGCCTGTTCAAGTCGTTCCCGGGAAGCGCGCCGCAACATCAAGACCGGATTGCCTCCACACTTCTCCAACATCTCGGCATCCAGATGCTGGAACACCTTGTAGGCACGGCTGTCCCACGTCCACCGGAGGTTGAGAGCCAGCTCCTCCAGGCCTGCTAGACGTGATGGTATCTGTGGGTGAACGCTGAAATGATGGATCCTTGGCACGGTCGTCTGTTCCCCTCTGCAGCCCGGATGTTCCCTCCGACGAAGGCTTCGTATTATCCCACACCGATGGCCAACGAGGATATGCCCGTCTCACCGCAGGGGGTGCCCACGCGGGGTGCCTTGTACGCTGGACCCCGCGTCCGGGCGGAAGCCCGGTCTCTGGAAGAGCCCTGATTGAAGGACTGGAGGGGCTGAACTAGAAGGGCGGCCGCGACCAACCTCTGCCGGCCAGGCGTCTCGCTCTTCTCAACCCCATGTGGGTGAGAGCGACGTGGCCCATAGTGGTCCACTCCACCATTCCCCGGTCGGCCCAGAAGTCGCAGGCTTCGTCGACTTCATCCGCCGGGCGACCCAGTTCCGTCCTCACATCGCCATACGAGACGGCGTGCTTCGCTTCTTTCCCGGCCAGCTCGTACAGGACACGCAGATAGTCGTGTTCAAGGCTGCTCGCAATCCCAGATGCGCGCATCGCGACTCTCCTCTTTTTGCTCCTGTAACCGTTACATTTTGCATCCAAGTCCCTGAACTTGTCCTGAACAACGA
>JAAYCW010000047.1 GCA_012729575.1 Actinomycetota bacterium
ACAGTATAGAACACTTGTTCGCCCCCGGCAAGTTCGTCTCGGCAGGTACGCTTGGCCGGTCAGCTCTTTTTGTTGACGGTCACCTTCTGGAGTCCTATACTCACCGCTGCTCGTCGTCTATTGTCCGAGTGGCGGAACTGGCAGACGCGCTAGGTTGAGGGCCTAGTGAGTGCATAACTCATGGGGGTTCAAGTCCCCCCTCGGACACTCCCCTCGCGAGTCTTGTCTCGAGGGTTTGGGTAGGAGTCGTGCCGTTCCGGCGCCGGCCCGGCGCCGGTGCCCAGCCAGAAGACCGGAGGACCGAATGGTCAGAGCCCCTCGCGAACTCGCGCCCCATGAAGCTTACCGGGCCTGCGACGCTTCCACATTCAAATTCGCGACCACTGCGGAGTTGCCCTCACTCACCGAGATCATAGGCCAGGACCGCGCCGTTTCATCGGTGGCGTTCGGCATGGGTATCCACAACGACGGTTTCAACATATTCGCCGCGGGGCCCACGGGCACGGGCAAGGCAAGCACCGTCTACGAATTTCTCTCCCGCCAGGCCGGGTCAAGGGCGGTCCCTGACGACTGGATCTACGTCTACAACTTCGCGCAGCCCCACCGTCCGAACGCGATCCGTCTGCCTGCCGGACAGGCTAGGCGGTTTCGAAAGGACATGGAGAAGCTCGTCGAGGACCTTCAGGCAGCCATCACGCACGCTTTTGAAAGTGAGGAGTACGAGAAGCAGAAGCGGGCCATCGCCCAGCAGGTCGGCAGCCTCCAAGAGGCCAAGCTGTCGGCGCTGGGCCAGAAGGCGGATGCCGATGGCTTCACGATGGTGCAGACCCCAGCCGGTCTGGCCTTTGCGCCGAAGACGGAGAGCGGCGAGACCATGTCGAGGGAGACCTATGATGCACTACCCCCGGACGAACAGAAGAGGATCGACGAGGGTCTGGAGAGGCTGAACGAAGAACTCCAGCAGATCATGCGGCTGGTACGCCAGGACGAGCGTAGCGGTCGTGAGTCCTTGAGGGAGCTCGACCGCGAGGTAACGACCTTCGCGGCCAAACATCTTGTCGACGAGGCATGCGAGCGCTGGTGCGCGGTCTCGGAAATCGATGAGTACTTGAAAGCCCTGTTGACCGATGTGGTTGAGAATGCCGATGACTTCAAGAAGTCGGATGACGAGACTCCCGTGACGTTCATGGGGATACCTGTCTCGGCCAAGCAACGGGGAGAGGGCGCCTTTCGCAAGTACCGTATCAACGTCCTCGTCGACAACTCCGGCGAGAGCGGAGCTCCCGTCGTCACCGAAAGCAACCCGGTGCTGCAGAATCTGGTAGGCCGGGTGGAGCATCAGGCTCAATTTGGAGCCTTGGTCACCGATTTCAGCATGATCCAGCCCGGCGCTCTGCACAAAGCCAACGGGGGCTTTCTTGTTCTCGAAGCCCGGGAATTGCTGACCAAGCCGTATTCATGGGATGCCCTCAAGCGCACGCTGAAGACCGGCGAGATACGAATCGAGGATGTGGCTCAACAGATGGGCTTCGCCACCACGTCCACCCTCGATCCCGAGCCCATACCGTTCAAAGCGAAGATCGTACTGATCGGCGAGCCGTTTATCTACTACCTCCTGCATGCACACGATCCGGATTTTCAGGAGCTTTTCAAAGTCAAGGCCGACTTCGATACGACCGTTGATCGGACCTCCAAGAACGAACGACTCTACGCACGCTTTGTAGGCGAGATCTGCCGCAACCGAGAGCTTGCTCCTCTATCGGCCGATGCCGTAGCCCGAGTGATAGAGCACTGCTCCCGCCTGGTCGAGGACCAGCGCAAGATGACCACCCGCTTCGTCGACGTGGTCGACCTGCTGACTGAGTCGTCCTACTGGGCCCACCAGGACAAACGCACCCCACGCAAGAAGGTGGTACAACGTACCCACGTCCAGAAAGCCATAGACCAACGCATCTATCGGTCGAATCAGATCGAGGAGCGGATCCGGGAAGCCATAGCCGACGGCACCTTGATGGTCGATACGCGCGGAGAGGTCTTGGGTCAGATCAACGGGCTGTCCGTATCATCCATCGGCAACTATGCGTTCGGCCGTCCGACCCGCATCACGGCGACCCACAGACTTGGAGACGGCGAGTTGGTGGACATCGAGCGCGAGGTCGAAATGGGCGGACCGATCCACTCCAAGGGGGTGCTCATCCTAGCGGGATACCTCGGGTCCAAATATGCGGCCGACCGTCCTCTGTCGCTCACCGCGCGCTTGGTATTCGAGCAGTCCTACTCGGGGGTGGAGGGGGACAGCGCCTCCTCCGCCGAGCTGTACGCGCTGCTGTCGTCGCTCTCTGGAGTCCCGATACAACAGCGCTTCGCCGTCACCGGCTCGGTGAATCAACGCGGGCAGATCCAGGCCATAGGCGGCGTCAATGAGAAGGTCGAAGGCTATTTCGCGGTTTGCCAAGCCCTGGGGCTCACGGGCGACCAGGGTGTGCTCATTCCGAAATCCAACGTCCGCAACCTCATGCTCGGTGATGACATACGCGAAGCTATGGCCGACGGACGTTTCCATATCTTCCCGGTCTCAACCATCGACCAGGGAATCGCCCTCCTCACCGGCGCCCCGGCCGGCACTCTGAGCGCCAAAGGACTCTACACGAAAGGGTCCATCAACGCCCAGGTGGTCGACCGGCTGGTCTATCTGGGCGAGAAGGCTCGAGAGGCCGCCGGAAAGGCGGGCAGTGGCGACGCCGTCGATGGCAAGCCGGCGAAGAGCTAGTACGGTTTATTGAACAACTGCAGTGGGCAGGCTTCGGTAACGGCCTGAGAACGAAGAGGGGGCGGCGCCTCACTTTGAGGCGCCGCCCCCTCTTGACTCATCTGAGCAACCTGGGCAAGGCCCAGAAGTCTGATCAGGCGACCTTCTCCACTTTCACGGCGGGCGCGCCCAATTCCCGGCCTGCAAGCAGTCGGGTCACCGGCGCGGCAGGGTCGAAACCAGGTAGGAACACGACCCCCTCGGGGACCCGGGTCGTGATCTCGACCGAAGTCTCAAGGGTGGCTCCTCCCCGAGCGGCCACCCGGACCTTATCACCCGCGGCCACGCCGAGCCGGTCTGCGTCGGCAGGGTTGAGCTGCAGCCGCGCCTCCGCGACAAGATTGGTGGACCCGGGAGAACGACGGGTACGGACCCCCGTGGCGTGGTGTTCGCGGACGCAACCCGTCAGCAACGTAAAGGCGAAGTCCGCATCAACCGCGCTGGGTGCTCCACCCGTTGCCACCGGCTGGAAAGCAACCTTACCGTCGGACCTGTCGGAGTGCAGGATAGACTCTCGGCACACGTCGCTGTCAGCAAGCGGCCACTGCCGTCCCTCGTCCTCCAGGTCGGCGAAGGACACGCCTGCATAATCGGGCACCACCGCGGAGATCTCCTCCATCACATCAGACGGCGATGCATAAGACCAACCGGCGCCGAGAGCGTTCGCGAGCGACTGGACTATCTCCCAGTCGGGTCGGCTCTCACCCTGGGGTGATACGGCCGGTCGCACTCGTTGGACGAACCGCTCGGTGTTGGTGAAGGTTCCCTCGTCTTCGCAAGCGACAGCCGCAGGCAGGATGACGTCCGCGTACTCAGCCGTATCAGAGGGGAAACTTTCCTGGACGATGAGGAAACCCGTCTTGTTCAGCGCCGCCCGCACCCGGGCTTCGTCGGCTAAGGCCAAGGCCGGGTCGGCCCCTATGACATAGAGGACGTCGATCTTATCCTTCTCCAAGGCTTCGACCATCTCGCCTGCCGACAGTCCAGCGGGGTTGCCCGTAGGCGCACTACCCCAGCAGGCCTCCAATCGCGCAAGCCCTTCTTCATCGTCAAGCGGTACGCCTCCAGGCAGTGTCGAGGGCCTGACACCCATATCGACCAGGCCCTGGGAGTTCGCCCCAGACTTGAGCGGATACAGGCCGGTACCCGGACGGCCCAAGTTGCCGGTCAACAGGGCAAGGTCGACAATTGCAGCGATGGTGTCCACAGCGTTCGAACCCTGGGCCACCCCGCTCCCGTACATGATGGCGGCCGCACCCGCGCGGCCGAAGGCGCCGGCAGCGGCCTTCAAGACATCGGCATCCACACCGCAGATAGCGGCTTCCGCCGCTACATCCACGTTGGCAAGCGATATCTCGACTTCGGAGAAACCCTCGGTCTGGGTGGCGATGAAGTCGGCGTTCTGTAACCCCTCGTCGAGAATATGCCGCAACATACCGCGCAGAGCTGCCGGGTCCGTGCCGGGCTTCACTGCCAGGTGATACTGCGCCTTCTCTGCCAGCTCTGTGGTCCTGGGATCGATGACGATGACGGTCTTCCCCGTTCGCATTGCCTTAATCACATCGAGCGCGAGCACCGGATCGCACTCCGTGAGATTCGCTCCAACCACCAAGATCACCTCGGCGGCACACAGATCCTTTCGGGAGTTGGTGGTGGCGGCCACACCCAGAGCTCTCTTTAGAGCCTCCTCGGACGCGGCCTGCTCCCCGTGGTCTATAGAATCGATGTTGTTTGACGACAAGACCGTCCGCATCAACTTCTGTGCCAGATAAGCCGCCTCATTGGTGCAATGCGTGCCACAGATAGCGGCGATCCCGCTGCCACCCTTCTCGGCCCGTGCGGCGGCCAGGCGAGCACGAACCAGCGCCAAAGCCTCGTCCCAAGACGCCTCTGCCATTTCGCCCACCGCGTTGCGGACCAGTGGCTTGGTGATACGGTCGGGAGCGTCGGCGTAACCAATCCCAAAACGGCCCTTGACGCATAGGTTACCGCGGTTCACACCCTTCTCCACCTCAGAGGCCACGCGGACCACCTTGCCCCGGTAACTGTGCAGCACCAGACGGCAACCATCCGCGCAGTACGAGCAGGTGGTGACGGTCTTCTCAGTCTGCCACTCTCGAGCTCCCTGCGGTGTCCGCTGCCCAACGATGGCTCCCACCGGGCAGGTGCTCACACACTGACCGCAGGAAACACAGCCCACTTCCTGCAAGGGCAGCCGGTAGGGCGTATCGACCTCGCTCTCGTAACCGCGATTGAGATAGCCCCAGCAACCGATGGACATCACTTCGCGGCAGATGCGGACGCACCGGCCGCAGAGGATGCACCTCTCGCCGAAATGGGCGATGTTCGGGTGCGTGCCGGGATCCCCCACCACCGGACCTCTCCAGCCCCAGGGGACCATATCCACCAGGTACTCGTAGGCGTAGTCCTGGAGGCGGCAGTCCCCGGCCGCTTCACACACCGGACAATCCAGCGGGTGGTTGGTGAGGAGGAGCGCGAGGACGAATTTGCGGATCTTGATGATCTTCTCGCTGCGGGTCTGGACCTTCATCCCCTCACGCACGGCGGTGCCGCACGACGCCATGGGCCCGCGGGCCCCCTCCACTTCGACCAGGCACATACGGCAGGCCCCGTAGGGCTCAAGCCGAGGATCGTGACAAAGGGTGGGGATCTCTATCCCTGCCGCTTGCGCCGCTTCCAAGATGGTCTGGCCCGGGCGCGCCTGGACTTCCTGCCCATCTATGGTGAGATTCACCAGTTGCACCTCGGTGGTTTCGGCGGCGGACATCAGGACCTCCTCACAGCGTCGAAGCGGCATTTCTCATAGCAGGCGCCGCACTTGATGCACAGTTCTTGATTAAGGACATGGGCTTGCTTTCTCTCTCCAGTGATGGCTCCGGTCGGACAGACGCGGACGCAGGCACGGCAGCCCGTGCAGTTATCAGGATCGATGGAGTAGGTAACAAGGGCCGTACAGATGCCCGCGCGGCACTTCTTATCGACTACATGCTCCTCGAACTCATCCCGGAAGTACCTCAGCGCCGTGAACACCGGGTTGGGCGCCGTACCCCCCAGAGCACATAGCGACCCGACCTTCACCTGCTGGGCCATCTCCTCAAGGAAATCCAGGTCGCCCAGCGTACCCTTACCTTCGCAGATCTTGGTGAGCAGATCGAGCATCCGCTTCGTCCCGATGCGGCACGGCGGACACTTACCACAACTTTCCTGCTGGGTGAAACTGAGGAAGTAACGGGCCGTGTCGACAATGCAGTTGTCCTCGTCGATTACAATCATGCCGCCCGAGCCGACAATGGCCCCTGTCTGATTGATGGTTTCGTAGTCGACAGGTAGATCGAGCAGTGATTCCGGTAGACAACCACCTGAAGGACCGCCCATCTGCACCGCCTTGAACTTCTTCCCGTTCTTGACCCCCCCGCCGATACCGAAGATCACCTCCCGCAAGGTCATGCCCATGGGGACTTCGGCCAGGCCGGTGCGATTGACCTTCCCGGCCAAAGCGAAGACCTTGGTACCCTTTGACTTCTCGTATCCCCGCGAGGCGAACGCTTCGGCGCCGTTCGTGATGATCCACGGCACCACTGCGAGCGTCTCCACATTGTTGATGTTGGTGGGACGCGTCCACAGACCCGACTCAGCAGGGAATGGAGGTCGGAGGCGAGGCATTCCCCGCTCGCCCTCGATGGACTGCATGAGGGCCGTCTCCTCCCCGCATACGAAGGCGCCCGCCCCCTCCTTCAACCTGATATGAAAGGAGAAGTCCGAGCCCATGATGTTATCGCCTATCAGACCCCGTTCTTCAGCGGCCTTTAGGCCTATCTTGATGCGCCGCAGAGCCAGTGGATACTCCGCCCGGACGTACATGTAGCCCACGGAAGCGCCGATGGCATAGGCGCCGATGGCCATCCCCTCGAAGACAGCATGGGGTTCACCTTCCAGCGCCGAGCAATCCATGAAGGCCCCCGGATCGCCCTCGTCGCCGTTACAGATGAAGTATTTAACCCCATCGGGAGTGGGATAGCCGGCGGCGAACTCCCACTTCTGCCCGGTCGGGAAACCGGCACCGCCGCGGCCTCTCAACCCCGACCGCTTGATCTCATCGATCACCTGTGCAGGCGTCATCTCGGTAAGGACCTTGTACAGCGCTTGATACCCGCCCGCCTCAAGGTAGTCATCGATATCCTCGGGGTCTATGATCCCCACGTGACGCAGAGTGAGCTTCTCCTGGGCATCGTAGAAGGGGTTGTATTCGGTGGCTTCGTCACCGTTCAGAACAAGCCACTTCTCGATCGGTTCGCCACCCAGGATGTGTTTCTCGATGATCTCCGGAACCATGGCGGGCGTGACCTGCCCGTATGTCACTTGGGAGTGGCTCCCGTTCCGCCGCAGGTGGATCTCCACCAAGGGGTCCATGGCACACAGACCCTGGCACCCAGTCCCCGTCACCGACGCGCACTGACCCGAGCATTCATCCTCCCGGGGACGGATGACCGCGATCATATCCGTACGCGCCAACTCCTCCTCGAACGCCTTCAGGACTTCGCGGCTGCCCGCTGCCACTCCTCCCGTACCCAGGCAGATGCGGATATCGACTTCGGGTATCGTGAGCCACGGGTTCTGCGGAGTCGGTTTGATGATGGTACGCTCAGTTCCCATCATCACTCCGTCCCCGCCTCATCGGCCGCCTCCGGTACCCCGTCTCCTTCGCCCTCCACTTCGGCACGGAAGGCTCTGACCACCTCCACCGCCTTCTCAGGGGTAAGCTTGCCGTGGGCCCGGTCGTTGATCATGACAACCGGAGCCATGCCGCACGCTCCCACGCAGTGCACCTCTTCGATGGTATAGAGCATGTCGGGAGTGTTCTCACCGGCCTCTATACCGAGGTACTTCACCAACTCCTCAGAGATGCGCGCGGCTCCCGAGACGTGACAGGCCGTGCCGTGGCAACAGCGGATCGTGTGCTTGGCGTGAGGACGCAGTCTGAACTGAGCGTAGAACGTAGCCACACCGAGAGCCTTGCTGAGAGGCTCCCCCGCACCATGGGCTACCCGTTTCATCACATCTTCGGGCAGATACCCAAAAATGGCTTGAGCTCCCTGAAGAAGCGGTACGAGAGCGCCTCGTTCTCCCCTGTAATGCTCCAGCAGTTCCTGAAACTGCTCTTCCAGCCCTTGCTCGTCTGTATGGTCAACCGTGGATATGGTCGTCATAGAGTCTCAGTCCTCCCCGGGTCCGACCTATTGTATCTCGGTCATAGCATCAGAATACAGGGATTGGCCGCAAGCCGTGCGCCGAAAAGCGATGTCCCATCCCTGACCCCCGTCCAGGTTCCCGTCTAAGTCGTGAACTCTTCCCGCTTCTGACCCCTTCTCTGCCGCATCCGGGCGAAGCTCTCGCCGGCCTGGAACGAACTTCTAACGAAAGGTGCCGCGTGCACCTGCAGGCCGAGAGCTTCGCCCCAATCCCTGTATAGCTCGAACATCTCCGGCCGGATGTATTCGCTCACAGGAAGGTGGCGCTTGGAGGGACTCAGGTACTGGCCTATCGTCACCACCTGGACACCAACTCCGGCCACCTCCTCAAGCAGCCACCGGACCTCTTCCCGGGTCTCCCCAAGCCCAACCATCCAGCCCGTCTTCACCACGCTAACACCGCGCCGAGCAGCATGGTGCAAGACCAGCAGAGATCGCTCGAAATCGGCCTGCGGCCTCACCTCATCATACAAGCGAGGGACTGTCTCCACGTTATGATTGAAGACGTCCGGAGATTCGTCCAAGACAAGGTCCAAATCTCTCTGGCACCCCTGGAAATCGGGCGTCAGCAGCTCCAGAGATGCCTGCGGAGTCCGTTCGCGGAGCGCCCTCATCACCGCGACGTAGTGCCCTGCCCCGCCGTCAGAAAGATCGTCCCTGGTGACGGACGTGATCACAACATGGCGCAGACCGAGACTCACGACCGCATCGGCTATGTGCTCCGGCTCCGCAGCATCGAGCTCCGTCGGTCTCCCATGAGTGACGCCACAGAAGCGGCAATCTCTAGTGCACACATCTCCCATGACGAGGAAGGTAGCCGTACCCCGAGCGAAGCACTCGCCCAGATTGGGGCACAAGGCGCTCTCGCAGACTGTATGAAGACCCCTGGTGCGGAGTAGGGTCTCCATCTTCCGCAATGCCCGCACGTCGGGCAACGGCTTCTTGAGCCATTCCGGCTTTCGACCCGGCCCGACCCCCTGGGCGTCACTTGGGCGATCGCTCACCACTGCATCACTGTGAGCCATCAGCCTACACCGCTTTCGCGGTGAAGCAAGCGCCGAGCTTCTTGCGTTGCCAAGTTCATGACCTCTGCCAGCGTTTCGCGCCCTGCCGCGGCTACCGAAGCCGCGTCCTCGTATTCAGGGGCTACGCTCACCAACCTTCCCTGCCATCTGCCCCACTTGACCCGGACGGTTCTGCCTCCAACATCCACATCTACGGTCCCGCGACCCGCCAGACGACGCGAAACCTGATGCCGGCGGATGCCCAGAGTCCCAGTCTGCTCGAAGATCAGGGTGGCCAAGCGTTCTTCCTTGTCTCTCTCCCCCAACGCATGGAGGACTACGCCCGGCCGGTCCTTCTTCATATGTGCCGGAACCGTCCACACGTCCAGCGCCCCGGCTTCGCGCAGGGCACCCACCGTGTGTCCAACAACTTCCGGAGACACGTCGTCGAGGTTGGTCTGCAGCTCAACAACCTCATCCTGATATCCCTCGGCCTTATCTGCCCCCGGCTCGGACCCGCCCCGGTCCGTCCCCCGCCCCAGGACCGCACGCAACACATTGGGCCCTCTCTCGAGTTCCATGGTTCCGGCGCCGTACCCAACGTTCTCGATCCGCATCTCAGGTAACGGGCCCTGAATGGCACCCAGTTGTCCTAGGAGTAGCGCGCCGGTGGGGGTGGTGAGTTCCCTCAACTCCGGGCCGCCCACGATCTCGTAGCCCGCTAAGAGCCGCGTTGTTGCCGGGGCCGGCACGCCCATGCGCCCGTGCGCGATGTCCACCGTCCCGCCTCCCACAGGTATGGTTCCCACCATGATCCTATGCGCGCCTAGAGCCTCCACCAACGCGAGGGCTCCTACGATATCAACCAGAGTATCGAGAGCCCCGACCTCATGGAAGTGGATGTGATCCACCCCACAACCATGCACTCCGGCTTCGACCTCCGCCAAACGGCGGACCGCCTGCATCGCCCCCCGGCGCACGTTGTCGGATAGCACCGCCTCGCCGATTATCTTCTCCATCTCCTCCAGGTGGCGCAATGGAGGGGACTCTTCTTCCCGCACCCGGACGCGGGTACAGGCTACTCCTCGCTCCACGTCGCGGACCACATCAACGAGCGAATCATCGAAGCCCAGGGCGCCCACCGCTCGACGCAGCACGCCTTCAAGATGCTCACCCTCGCGGTCCAGATCGAGCAGTGCCGCCAAGAGCATATCGCCCGATACCCCCGACCACGGATCGAGATATAAGATCAGCTGTCCCATATATGCACTCCTAGTCGTCTCACAGTTGCATTCTCGCATGCCACCTCATACACTGCAGAACGTACGGTCCCAGGCCTCGCCATCCGGGCAACCCTCGAAGTCGGGTGTGACAAAGTGGCGCAAAGGCGACTTGCCGACTACATAGGACTCACCGTCCGCCGTCTGCGCGCAGACAGAGACTTTACCCTGCAGGCCCTCGCAGACGAGTCGGGAGTGTCCAAGAGCTACCTCGGCGACATCGAAAAGGGGCGCAAGAATCCTACCACCGACGTGATCGAAGCTATCGCCGACGCCTTGGGCGTGCCCGCGCGCGAACTCCTCTATCACGCAGCCCTCGACGATCAGGACCCTTTCCTTCAATCCGAGCAACTCACCCTCGAGGATGTGGCTGAAGAGGACGCCGAGACCAGAGAGCTGGTCCATCTGGCTCGTAGCATGAGACCAAGCGACCGACGAATGCTCCTCGATGTTGCCAGACGCTTGACCCGTTAGAGAGTCCCGACCCGGCAAAGGCCTTCTGGTCCGGACATCAGCTCCAGCCGAGCTCGTCCAAACGATCATCGTCGATTCCGTAGTAGTGTGCGATCTCGTGGATGACCGTCCGCTTCACCTGATCCCTGATCCGCTCGGCGTCGCCACCGACCAGAGCTTCGATCGGCTTCTGATAAATGGTGATGCGATCGGGTAGGGCCACGTAATAGGCGCCTCGGTCCGTCAGCGGAACGCCGTGATAGAGGCCCAGAAGCGAGTACTTGCTCCGGGAGTGCAGGCCGGCCGCCTCGAGATCGGTACGCGTGGGCCACTCCTCAATATCGACCTGCACGTTCTCCAAGCGTTCCAGGAATTCTTCGGGTAGCGACTCCAGAGCCTCTTCCACCAATGACGCGAAGTCCTCAAGAAGCATGACCGACCAACCTTCTGTCGCGCAGCACATCGAGCAAGGCCCGAGCCGCCGCACCTCGATGAGAAACCTGGTCCTTCTCTTCGGGTGAGGCCTGGGCCAAGGTGATGGCCCAACC
Organism: Actinomycetota bacterium; assembly: GCA_012729575.1. Lineage (GTDB taxonomy): Bacteria > Actinomycetota > Thermoleophilia > RBG-16-64-13 > RBG-16-64-13 > RBG-16-64-13. The sequence goes on from JAAYCW010000047.1 coordinate 11,365, forward strand.
TTCAGGCAGGAAGACCGGATCGTATCCGAAACCGCCCGTCCCTTGAGGTGCGTCCATTATTCTGCCGCTGCTCCGGCCCTCCACCTCGATCACCTCCGGCCCCTCTTGATCCGCGCCCGGCCCGGGCAGGATCAGACAGAGCCGGCAGACGAACCTCGCCCGTCTGTCGGAGCAACGCGCCAGGTCCTGAAGAAGCTTCGTGACATTGGCCTCGTCGGTCGCATCTACGCCGGCGTATCGCGCAGACTGCACCCCAGGTCGTCCATCGAGCGCTTCCACTTCCAACCCCGAGTCGTCGGCGAGGACCGCTTCGGCTCCCTCCAATGCCGCGAAGACCCACTCAGCCTTCGCTCTGGCGTTCTCGGCGAACGTCCGGCCTGTCTCTTCCGGCAACACGATGGTATCCGGCATAGGCCTGATATCAAGAGAGCCTCCCAGAAGACGGCCGAACTCCCAAACCTTGCCCCGGTTGCCTGTGGCCAAGAAGATAGTCGGTCTCTCCGTCCCGTGTCTCAAGCGCTCCCCCGACCACTCGCGTAGGTTCTCGCGATCACATCCATCTGCGCATCTTTGATCTGTCCGATCCCCTGCTCAGACAGTCTGAGCAACTCGTCCAAAACACTCCTTTCGAAGGGGTCGGCCTCCGCCGTGGCCTGCACTTCGATGAATCGCCCGTTACCGGTCATGACCACGTTCATATCTACGTCGGCCACGCAGTCCTCACGGTACTCGAGGTCCACCACCGGCATACCGCCCACCACGCCCACGCTGATCGCGGCTACCGAGTCGTTGATAGGTAGAGCCTTGAGGGCGCGGGCATCCACTGCCCGTTTAAGAGCTAGATGCAGCGCGAGGTATCCCCCGCTCACGGCCGCGCACCTAGTGCCGCCATCGGCTTCCACAACGTCACAATCGATGTAGATCGTCCGGTCACCCAATGCACGCAGGTCGACCACGGCCCTCAAACTTCGACCGATGAACCGCTGGATCTCCACCGTGCGCCCATCCTGGCGGCCGCGCACGGCCTCTCGTGGCGTCCGGTCCCGCGTTGAGCTCGGAAGGAGCGAGTATTCCGCGGTCAGCCATCCGGCCCCGCTGCCTCGCCGCCAAGCAGGTACGCCGTTCACCACCTGCGCCGAACAGAGAACCCGCGTCCCGCCCAACTCTATGAACACAGAGCCATCCGCCGTCGTGACGAAATCGGGCGTTATCTTCAGGGTACGCATCTCCGCCGGTCCGCGGTCGCCCGCCCTGCCTGTGCTGTTCATATCTGACCTACCTCCCGGATGGGCAATTGCAGGAAGCGCGCCCCCACCTGTCTGAACTCCTCGGGGTCGCCACTCGCGAAGAAGCGGTAGTCTCCCTCCCGTCCTTCCTCGTTACCGATGCCCTTCCGAACCAGGATCTCCCCCACTTCCCGCGCCGTCTCTTCGGCCGAGTTTATCAGGGCTACGCGCGGACCCAACAAGCGCCTCAGCATGGGTGTGATCAGCGGATAGTGGGTACAGCCCAGGATAACAGTGTCCACCTCCGCCGCCTTAAGGGGACCCACGGCCTCCCTGGCCGCCTGTTCGGTCTCGTCCGAGTAGACATCGCCCTCCTGGATGAGTGGCGCCAGACGAGGGCTGGCCACTGCAAAGACCTCAAGCCCCGCATCCAGCGAGTGCAGCGCGTTCTGATAGGCATTCGACAGCACAGTGGCCTCCGTAGCCATCACCCCGATCCGCCGTTCCCGAGTGGCTTGGACTGCCGCCCGCGCTCCCGGCATGACCACACCCACCATCGGGGTGCTGAAGGTGGACTGTAACTGGGGTAGTGCCGCCGACGAGGCGGAATTGCAGGCCACCACAATCAACTTCACACCCAGCTGGATGAGCGACTCGGCAGCAGCGAACGCAAGGCGGCGCACGTCCGCCAGCCTTCTGGAACCATACGGAAAGTGAGCGGTGTCGCCCAGGTAGACGAAGTCTTCGTGAGGCAGGTTGACCAAGCATTCGTGCAGGACGGTAAGACCGCCGACCCCCGAATCGAACACCCCTATCGCCCGCCGATCGGCGATGTAGCCGTCTGGTTCAGTCATTGTCGGTCGATTCTAGCAGACCCCTCCGCGTCTGCTCCCGACGTACCACCGTACGGCGGACCGCGGCGTTGATCTCCCCTCCTACCAGGATCATGAGCCCGATGAGAAAGGCCCAAAAGAGGAGCACTATGGCGGTGCCGATCACCCCATACGTAAGCCATCTTACCTGGAACACGTTCTGGCTCAAGAACCACGACAGCCCGATGGAGACGCCGATGATGGCCGCCACAGAGAACAGGGCACCAGGAACCACGCTGAACCATCGCTGCCGCTCGCTTGGGGCTACGTAGAAGAAGAGGCCAACGGCCGCTACCAACAGGATGAAGACCACCGGCCAGCGCAGCCCGATCCACAAGATGTAAAGGATAGAGTCATCTCCCAACCTCTCACCGATCTGCCGGCCCACCCAAGATCCGAAGACCAGGAGGAGGATACCCGCGGGGAGCAAGATAGCCCCGGCGACGGCCATGGCTGCGGCCATCGGCCGTCGCCGGAACCACGATCGGGTCTCCTCCAGATCATAGGCCCGGTTCACAGCCTTGATGAGCGTCATGACCGCTCCGGACGCACTCCAAAGCGTGAGCACGACACCGACAGAGAGCAGCGCGGCACTGGTAGCCCCAATCTCATCAAAAACGTTCTCCGCCACGATCTGATATAGGCGGCTGTCCTTGCTTATTAGGTCTTCCAGCCCACGCAGTATCCAGTCACCCGCGCGCTCGGCTCCCGGGATATAACTGCCCAGTGAACGCAGAAACAGCAGGAAGGGGAAGAGGCTGAATAGTGAACTGTAGGCCACCTGCGCCGCCAGTCCCAGACAGTCGTGGCGATAGATCCCATCCGCCAGCCCTCTGATTTCGCGACCGAGTCCGGCGCTAGAACGCCGGATGCTACTCGGCATGGATGCCGGGGTCCCGCCGTTTGAGTGAGTAGCTGGGTACGACGGTGTTGAGCCGCACCACCATTTCGCGTTCCATCAGGGCGGTCAAGGCCTGCTCCACGACACCCGGATCGCACGAGACCCTGACACCGATCTGCCTGGCCGTCAGTCCGGTTGCCACGTCCTGCAGACATTCGAGCACGCCGGATTCCTCGGCCGTGAGGGGCATCCCGGTCGGCAATCGAACGGCGCCCGACCGAGTACTTTGTACCTTGGGATCCCTTTCGAGGTGCTGCTGACCCCCTCGTTGCGGCTTCACGTGCCTCTCCTTCCAAGCGGTCAAGCCTTGACGGCATCAACCTATGCAGAGAATATGCCCCTATTCCCCCCTAGGTCAAACTTGGATCACGTCGTCCCTTCCGGTCCCCCGGAAGAAGAAAAGCGAGATAGCGATCATGACCCCCGAAACCAACCAGATGACGGCGTACTTGCGTCCTCCATCCACCACGTTGGCGGCGACGTCGATCGCGCCCCCGGCGATGATGGGAGCAACGATGTTCGCCAGCCCGCGCATCATCGAGAACATCCCTGTGAACTGTCCGACGTGTTCTCTTGGCATCAGCCGGATCAGAATGGCGTAGGGCAAGGTTAGAACGATCGATCCACCGAGACCGAAGATGGGGAGAAAGATAAAGGCCCACTTGATGTCCCATAGGAAGGTTCCCAGGATGCATCCTCCCAGGTACACCCACAATCCTACGCGCATGATGCGCGCCCGCCCATACTTGTCGGCCAAGTATCCGCTGGCGATGCCGGCCACCATGTACGTAACCCCCACCAATCCCAACAGAAGCGCTCCCGTTTGGGCAGTGGAGCCCAGAGCGTAGATGAAGTAAAGCATGATGAAGGGTCTGAGCCCCGCGAGCGTCGATTCCCACAGGAAGGTCGCCACCATGAACCGCTGGATGGCTTTGTCCTGCCGGACCGACTGAAACACCCGCTTGACTTCGCCCCAGATCCCATCCCGCGGTGGTAGCAGATCCCGCTCCGGCTCCGGCTCCTTGACCTTGATCACGGTCAGATACGTGAAGACCATGATGAGGACACTGCACATTATGAAAGGCAGGGGCTCCCAGCGATAGAAGAGCACCCCGGCTATCACCATCCCCATGAACATGCCGCCACCGCGCATGAAGGACTGGAAACCCTGCACCTTCCCATGGCTGCCGGAGGGCGTCACATCCGGTAGGAGCGACTGGTACGGTGACGTGTAGAAGTGGTACGCGGCGAAGAAGATGAACGTGGACACAGCTATGGGCACGAAGCCGGGCTGGAAGGGCGCCAGCATCAACGAGGCGGCCATAAACGGTGCGGCGAAGATCATGAACGGTTTGCGGCGTCCCCAGCGTTCCGTCCAGATCCGGTCGCTAATCACGCCAACGACCACTGGGATCAACGCCGAGAATATGCCCTCGCCACCGATAGCAAACCCGATTAACGTGGCCGAGTTGGTGTATCTATCAAGGATGACCGGCAGGTAGGTGGTCACCAAGGAAAGAGCAGTGGCAAAGCCCAAGGTGGGCAGAGTGAGCACCAGCATTTGCCGGACGCCCATGTTGTCGCGATCAGTCACGCGACCCCATCCCCAAAGTCCTCCAGTGTTGGTTGCCTCCCGATCTCAGGGCCGGCGCCGCAAAATCGGCTCACTGCCCGCAAGGATTCTACCAAAGGGATGGAAGGGCAAAGGTGTCGGGGGGCGGCCGGCCAAAGGCCGGCCGCCCCCCGCGCTAGGTGCGGAACTAGGTCGCGGCGGCGTAGTTGGCGGCCACGAAGTCCCAGTCGACCAAGTCGGCCAGGAAGGTCTCCACGTACTTGGGGCGGAGATTGCGGTAGTCGATGTAGTATGCGTGCTCCCACACGTCCACGGTCAGAAGGGCGGCCTGTCCGTGCTTCAGCGGCAGGTCGGCATTACCGGTCTTGACGACCTTCAGATCCCTTCCCTCCTTCACGAGCCAGGCCCAGCCGGAGCCGAATTGACTCACGGCGGCGGCGGTGAACTCCTTGACGAACTCCTCGAACGACCCGAACGAGGACTCTATGGCTTTGGCCAGTTCACCGGTAGGTGTTCCTCCTCCGCCCCGCTTCATGCACTTCCAGTAGAAGGTGTGATTCCACACCTGGGCCGCGTTGTTGAACACGGGGCCTTCGGAAGAGAGAATGATCCGCTCAAGGTCCTGCATGGATTCATTACCCGGTGCGGAGTTATCGATGAGCCCGTTCAGATTAGTCACATAAGCATTGTGATGCTTCTCGTGGTGGTACTCAAGGGTTTCGGCGCTCAGGAAAGGCTCCAGAGCATCTTTCGAATAAGGTAGATCGGGCAAACTAAAGGGCATGGTGACCTCCTCCTCAAGAGTCGCGCCGGTAGTGGACACGTACCCCGAAGACCGGCTGCCGGAAACCTCTGCCAGGCCCCTATACCTCCTTGTCTCCCTCAGCACTTGGCGGCATGTCGATCAGCCCAAAAGGCCCCGTTCACGCAAGAATCTCAGCAGCAGATCGGACAGGCGGGGCGGCTCTCGCTCCGCCAACTCGTAGGTGATCTGGACCATAGGCTTGTTCAGAGTCATCAGGCTGCCGAGCGAGAAGGGGGTAGCGCTGACCACCACGTCCGCAGGTACGGAGTTGATAGTAGCCTCGAGGTCGTTCAACTGTTCCGCGTAGTAGCCGACCGCCGGTAGGATGGGGCCCAGATGCGGGTATGTGGCATAGGTCTCGGTCAACTTCCCCACCGCGTATGGCCTAGGGTCGACCACCTGCGCCGCCGCGAACTCCCTGGCCGCCTCCAATCCCGCGCCGTACGCCATACCGCCGTGGGTCAAGGTCGGCCCGTCCTCGACGACTACGACTCTCCTCCCCGTGATCTGTTCGGGGTCGGATGCACTGATCACTGTGTCCGTGTACACCACCGCTGCTTCGGGATTGGCCTCCTGGATATTCGCCACCACCTGCGCCACTTGACCGGCTGAAGCGCTGTTGACCTTGCTGACCACAGCGATATCGGCCCGGCGAAGATTCATCTCTCCGGGGTGGTACATGAGTTCGTGCCCGGCCCGCATGGGATCCACCACTACGATCTCCAGATCCGACCGCAAGAAAGAGAAGTCATTGTTGCCGCCGTCCCAGATGATCAGCGAAGCTTCTTCCTGAGCCGCCTGCACTATGGCTCGGTAGTCTACGCCTGCCCATACCACTAACCCACGCCTGATGTGAGGCTCGTAGTCCTCTCTCTCCTCGACCGTGGCTCTCGCGCGGTCGAGGTCCTCCATGGCGGCGAAGCGCTGGACTCTCTGAGCCACCAGATCCCCATAAGGCATAGGATGCCGGATGACCGCGGGCTGTATCCCTTGCTGCATCAGCAGACCCGCAATGAAACGCGATGTCGGGCTCTTACCCGCACCGGTTCGGGTCGCCAAAACCGAGATGACCGGCACGGTGCAGGGTAGGGCCGTACTCTCCGGACCCAGTAATACAAAGTCCGCCCCGGCGGCGAGGACTCGGGAGGCAGCATGCATCACCGATTCGTGCGAGACATCGCTGTACGCGAACACTACCTCGTCGATCTTCTCGTCACGTATCAGATCTTCAAGCGCACTCTCCGGCACGATGGGGATCCCCTTGGGATAATCCTGCCCTGCCAATTCGACGGGATAACGACGCCGGTCGATACGCGGGATCTGGGTGGCGGTGAAAGCCACCACCCGCACCTCTGGATGGTCACGATAGACCACGTTGAAGTTGTGAAAATCGCGCCCCGCCGCCCCCATTATGACGACCCGCTTCTGCTTCATCGCAGCACTCCTCTCCGCGTTCCCATCCGCAACCGCAGCGCCGTCTGTCTTCCCAGGTGCATTCTATATGGCAGAGGCTCCCTCCGTTAGGAGGGAGCCTCTGCGTTAGCAGCCCTATAAGCCGGATTCTGTCTTGGGTAGCCATCTATCTATGGCCGGCCGTTGCCGGACGGCTCATGCGGCCAACCCGGAGGCTTCGGGCGAGCAACCCTCAAGCGCCTCCCTATTCGGCCTTGCACCGGGTGGGGCTTGCCTGGCCGCCGTGTCACCACGGCGCCGGTGCGCTCTTACCGCACCATTTCACCTTCGCA
>JAAYCW010000048.1 GCA_012729575.1 Actinomycetota bacterium
CCCGGCGACTGGATGGAGTTGACGGAGCTGATATTCCGGGAGGCGCAAGGCCTGACCCTACGCCTGCTTGTAGTACTCCATCTCCGGTTCTGGCTCCAATATGAGGCTTGGCTCGTCGGGATCGGGAATATGAGCATACTTGGGATCGCGGCTCACATGCTGATACAGCCTCGGCCCGTTTGAGCACGAATAGAACAAGATGGGGCGATCGACGCGGTTCCATCCAAAGGGGCAGTGCCACGTCTTCGGTGGGACGGCGATGACGCAGGCCTGGTCGTACGTGTGTTTCTCGTCTTCGATGTAGATGAAGAACTCGCCCCCCAGATTGTTCTGGTCGTTCGGATCGGTGCTGAGCAGGATGATGTACTCCATGTGGTCATGGTAGTGAGGTTTTTCAGTGGGACTGCTCTTTGGGGGCTCAAGCACCATCCCGCCGCTGAAATACATGCCCCCTTCTATCGCCCTATCATCCAGATAGACCTGGAATATCTCGGGCCGGTCCAGATCTCTATGCAGGGGGTTGGGTTCTGTCCGAAAAACGAAGCACTTCCCGAACTTCGTATTCGGATCACCGCTCTTGGTCGCGCCGTACTTGGCCTCTTCCATGATCGTCTGAGTCTCCTTTTCGCCACCGTTATCCGTTGATGTACTCTTGCCGTATCTCTTCCATGATCTTAGTAGCGAAGGGCCCCCTTTCTTCTTCCGTCATCGAGAACATCGGGAGCTCCCAGTCCATCTCGGCCAGGTTATCCAGCAGCATGGCGGTGAGATCGTAGGGAACGGATATGAGCAAGAGGCCTTCCGGCAGCAGCTTCTGGATCTTGAGGCCGTATCCCAAGCCGGTGACAGTGTAGTTCACGCTGCCGGTCGTGTAGGGGTAGGCAAAGACCCAGGCGCACGTGAGGACCGGGGTCATGGTCGTGGTCAGCGGTTTGCCGGTGGAGTAGCTCAGAGCTCTGAGTATGACCTCGGCCTGGTCGGGCCGTGCGGTGATCACGAGAACGTCCGGATCGAAGGGGGCCTCGTCTATCCGCGAGAAGGCGACGTAGCGCACCGTGCCCGGCGATATCTTGGGTATGTGCTGATAGATCCTCCGGTTCGCCCGGGCATCCTGATAGATGCGCTCTTTAGCGCCGATCTGCCCACTCTCGTAGATCGGTTCTGGGTCCATCAATCCCAGCACGAGCTGATCCACGCACGCGAAGTCCTCGGGCCCTGCATAGAAGGGCCGGCTGTCCTGGGCCTCGCGGAACATACGACATATCGGTAACCTCTTGCCCAGTCTTTCGATCCCCTCCGGCTTGTTGAGGAGGAATCTGACTGCGACCGGACTGTAGAGGAATTCGAACCGTTGCAGTACGGAGAAATCTTTCGGTCGTCGGTCCATGAACATCAATCTCCCTTCATCACCCCGGGGAGCCAGAGGCTTATCTCGGGGCAACTTCTCTGTTGCTACGGCGGCCTATATGCATGCAGGCACTAGCTGTTCGCAACACCTATGTTGCCAATGTAGTACCTTGCCGCGTGAATCACAAGGAAGTTGTAGGTGATCCCCTACGAGAACGGCAACCGCCGCTCGTAGTTGGGCGCTTCCTTGGTGATGGTCACGTCGTGCGGGTGACTCTCAGCCAGGCCGGCAGGCGAGATGCGCAAGAAGCGCGCCTTCTTGTGCATCTCCTC
>JAAYCW010000049.1 GCA_012729575.1 Actinomycetota bacterium
GGATGATCTTGCCGTCTTTCACATCGATGGCGGCCGGATCGCCGTTACGGGTGAAAGAACACTGGCCCAAGCCCTTAAGGACGGTCTTGTCCTTGACAAGAGAGGCTTTGTTGTTTGCCACTTCGGTCTTTTCTCCTTGTGCGCGGGGGACTGATTACGCCGCGGCTACCGGTGTCGGTCCACACTGGATGGTTCAGCAGACAAAACGCCGTGCAGTCGGCGGTGCCAATGGGACAAGTGTATCAGGAGAAGCCTGGAAAATGAATTGAAACACGTCCACAGGGGCCGTGGAATACGACGCATACGCCTTCAAGACCGGCCATGCAGTCCGGTAGAGCCACCCGCAGGCCCGAGATACCCGCTCAGCAAACCGTTTCAACTATCCTTCGAACTTGGTCTCCTTCAGGTACTTCTTGGCGATTCTTAGGGCCTGTGCAGGGAAGTGCTCGGCCAAGAGACCGATACCGTACATCATATAGTTGCGGTCGATGAACGACTTTGGGCTCTTGGGCTTCAGACTCCAAGGCCTGTTTGGGTTGAACAAAGCGGCCTGCAGGACTCTCTCCGGGTGCAGTCCGTACCTGAAGATGCCGCCGGTCCCTATGAGATTCTCGACCTCCAGCAGGTTCTTGCCGTGCTGCACCAGTATCTCACCCACCACTGAGAACTCTTGGCGAGCCGTGCCGGCGTGGCGCTCGACGGCTATGGAAGCGGCGGATTCGGCCAGCACTATGTCTGCGCTCAGCCCCAGTTCCGTCGTGGGCACATGGCCCACGTTCTCAGACAGATAGTCGATGTGGCGGTCGGGGTCGAAGTCGGTACCGTCCACCGGGGGGTGGAGAGCACGCAGCTTGGTCATGAAGGTGTCGCGGCCCACGAAGTCGTAGATGGTGGGAGCGTTGTAGCGGATGCCCAGGTCGCCCTCGACCGTCCGCTTGACCCGCGATTCCGGCAGACCTCTGATCACCGTCTGCGGCGTGACCGGCGACTGGTCCGCGACCGAGTGGATGTTGGTAGTGGCTCCTCCCACCTCGACAACCAACAAGCTGCCGATTCCGGTCTCGTCTTCGGCACCGTCGGCCAGAAGAGCGGCGGCCTGCAGTGTCGCCTTGGGCGTGGGGATTATCGGTCCCCCGACGAATTCCGCCGCCTTGTCGAGACCCTTCGCGTGGGTGATATGAGCTATAAATATGTCCCGGATGAGGGCCTGGGCGGGTTCGACCTGGACGATATCGAGGGTGGGCAGCACGTTGGTAGCTCTGTAGACCCTCTTACCCTCTCTTTCCAGCATCTCTCTTATCGTGTCGGCGACCACTCGGTTGCCGGCGACCAGGATGGGGCAATCGACCCCGGAACGGGCGAGCAGGCGGGCATTGTGCGTGATCACCCTTTTGTCGCCGCCGTCTGTCCCTCCGCACAGAAGGACGATGTCGCACCGGGCCGCCTCGATCTCGGCGACTACCTCCTTGTCGATCTCAAAGCCGTACGAACAGACGACCTTGGCACCGGCTCCCAGGCAGGCCCTGCGGGCAGCCTCCAGGGTTAGCTCGGGCACCAGCCCTATGGCCGCCATCTTCAAGCCCCCGGCGGCGCTGCTGCTGGCGAACTTATTCTCCACCTGGTCCAGATCAAGGCCGCACGAATCCACCAGTTCGTTCAGGGCTTTGCGCAATCCGATGGTGACGTCGGTCTCGATGGTGGTGGGTGCTTGGGCTCTACCCAGGATCACTTCCCCGGCGAGATCGACGGCCAGTATCTTAGTGTAGGTGCTCCCGAAATCGATCAGAAGGCAGACACTCATCGGCAATCCTCAGTCATCGACGATCCTCACTCGAGCCCCAGGTCCGTCTTCAGAGCCTGTACCGCCTCTTCCGCCGTACACGTGTTGGGGAATGCTCGATCGAAGCCGATCTCCCTGAAGCGCCGCTCGATCTCCGGCCAGTTCTTCTCAAGCTCGATGGGTGCCGCGACGGTGCCGCCCACGTACAGGAGGATGTCGTCGAGACCGGCCTCGATGCACTTGTCGCGTAGGCCTTCGCAGTCCAGCAGGCCCATCCCATACATGGATGAGACGAGAATGGCGTCGGCGTCGATCTCGATAGCGGCGTTGATGAATTCCTGTTGGGGGACGACCGCACCCAAGAAGGCCACGGTAAAACCGGCCTCTCTGAACGCCTTCTCGAGCACCCAGCCACCGATCATGTGGGCGTCGGCGCCGATGGTGCCTATTACCACAGCCTTGTTGACGTGTCTTCTCTTCACGCTCTCTCCTCCTGTCCGGTCCTTGGTGCTACTCGGCTTGGATGCTCGGAGGCTGTCTCTTCGGCAGTATCGACGCGAACTGTAGGTCCTGCACCACCATCTGGAAGTCGAGCGGACGGCCCTCCTTCTTCTCCCTGCCCGCCAGCTTCTCCCGGTGATAGTCGAGGACCTCTTTGGGCAAGGGGATATCGCCGGGATCGAAGTACCGTACGGCGTTCTCGGCATCCCGCATGACCATGACTTTGCCCTTGTTGTATTTCCAGGGGGTGAGCATGGTATCCACCCATCCGGCCTCAACGCCCTTACACATGCCCACGACCATGTCGCCGTCTCCCGCCTCCAGGCACTTGTCCAGGAGGGTTCTGACTTCGAGTTCGATCATGGCCTCTTCAAGTCTTGATTCCTCCGACTCGGGCATCTTCTGGGTCCCCATGAGCGTAAGTAGATGCCTGGCCAAGCGGACCGAACCGGCCATGCCCTCCTTGGTGGGCGTGGCGAAGGCTTCATCCTCACTCTTGAGGATGGCCGTGGTGAAATCTCCCAAGATGGGGATGATGGCGTTCCAGGCGATCATGGCATTGGCCTCTTCCAGCCGAGGCGGCCATGCGCCCAGGAAGGGGTAGCCACCGGTGAAGAACTTGACGTCGTACCCGAAGCGCCGCGTGTACTCCTGGCATAACCGTTTGGTCACCCTGACCATGGCGATATCCTGTATCAGGTTCATGTTCAGGCCGTTCTCGAGGAACTGGTACTTGATCCCCTGCTCGGCGCCCAGAAGCGACTGGGAGACCACTACAAAGGAGCGGTATCCGGGACTGTCGTAGCCGGTGAGGTTGCAGGCGTTGTGGGTGCAGATGGGGACGCCCTTCTCGGTGTAGATGGCTGCCAGCCTGCTCTCGTACTGATTGATGCGGATCTCCTCCTCCAGGGGTATGTCCTTGCAGTGAGCCACACACTCCTGGAGAGACCTGGTGTTCGCTCCATTCCATCCCGCCGCCAGCGCGATCTCCGAGGCAAGACGCCCGTCCTCATCGGTCGAGTTGAGGGTAAGAGGTACCTGCGACGCCCTGCGGATCCTCCTCGCCTCTTCCACGCCGAAGTTGACGATGGGCCAGCCGTTCAGCATCGACATGCCCTCTTGCCGGCTCCGCTCGATGCCGGCCGCGGCTCTCTCGAAATCGAGTTTGCGGGTGTAGGAGTCCGAGAAGATGATCCAGACACCGTCGGGAGCGAGGCCCTCCGCCTCCACGTGCTGCAACCCTTCGATGGTGTACTCGGTGAGGGCTCGGCCGAACTGAGGCATGAGCAGATGTATCCCCCGGTCCTCCGCCTCCTGATGCTTGAGCGCGTGGCTCTTGCCTTGCGAGAGTTCCTTGGCCGCGGCGATGCACTCGTCTAGATCTTCGATGTCCTTTCCCGTCTCCCACTGGGGTAGGACTTCTTCCCTGCGGATCCTTTGGAACTCCTCATCCGACAGCCGTTGATTTCTGATTTTCTGGGTCATGCGGTCTCCTCCGCGATCGCAGAACGATCCAAGAACACTTTGGGTATGTGCTCCCCCTCCTCAGGAGGTCGATATGGCTTACCTAGTACTCGATACCCTTGCGGGCGATCAGTCCGGCTGCATACGGGTGCTTGACCTCTCTCATCTCCGTGACATAGTCCGCAAGTTCCAGGATCTGCGGGTGGGCGTCTCTCCCTGTGAGCACCACGTGGAGTTCAGGCGGTCGCTGTCGCAGAGCGGCGGCCACATCATCCGCCGCAAGTAGGCCGTAAGATATGGCGATGTTGATCTCATCGAGGATGACCATCCCGTAGTCACCCGAGAACAACGTCTCTTTGCACACCTCCCAGGCGCGCTCCGCGCACAGAACGTCTTTGGGATCAGGGTGCTCGGGGTCCACATGGACGAATCCCTCTCCGAGGGGCCGGATGGTGAGATCTGGAGCGAGACGCTCTGCAGTGGCCAGTTCACCGTACCTCCACGAACCTTTAATGAACTGGAGTACGGCGACCTTGAGGCCCTGCCCGATCGCTCTCATGGCCATACCCAACGCGGAGGTTGTCTTGCCCTTGCCGTCACCGGTGAGGACGACCACGTATCCTCTTTCCTGTGTTGCGGCGTTCAACTCATCCCGCGCCGGCCGACGAGGGGAAGGGCGTGCGAAAGCGCTCGAAGCGGTGGCCGGCGATCCGCCGGGTATCATCCCTGCAGAGTCTGACGGTGGCTCTTCGTCGGGCAGGATCGGCTGAGAGGGAAGTGTTTCTGACTATCGTCCAGCATTCCACCAGACCGATCTCCCCGGTCATCAGAACTCGTGCGCGGCCCCGGACCGGTACGAAGCTACTAAGGGACGGGTGGATTGTCAAGTCAGTCACGCAGCGCTGTCGACCGGGTAGCAACCGAACCAGTGAACGTATAACATGTGACCAAGCAGTCCCGCAGTACCGGGCTACACAAAGGAGCCGGGTGATGAGCACTGAGCAGGAGATCGCGGGGTTCATCCATCGAGCGAGCCCTAGTGAGATACCGACAGCCGCGCTGAGCACGATCCGGGATCAACTGCTCGGAGTCTTGGGAACCACGATCGCGGGGGCCACGGCAGAAGGTTGCCAAACGGTCGTCGAAACGGTTCGTGAGCTTAGTGGAAAGCCGGAGGCTTCTGTCCTCATCTATGGAGACAAGGTCCCCGCTCAGCATGCTGCTCTTGCCAACGCTGTGATGGCAAGAGCTCTCGACTTCGAAGACTCTATGGTCCCCGGAGCGCATGCGGGCGCGGCCGTCGTACCGGCGGCGCTGGCTGCAACGGAGCTTGCCGGTGGAGTGAGCGGGGTGGACTTCCTCACCGCAGTTTCAGTGGGGACCGAAATCGCGGTCCGGTTGAATCTTGGGGAGCCTGAGTACGACGGCTTCGATCCCACCGGTGTTTCCGTTCCCTTTGGTGCGACCGCCGCTGCCTCGAAGATCTTGGACCTCTCTGAAGAGGAGACCTTGAACGCTCTGGCTCTGGCCTTCTGCCGCTGCGGGGGTAGCTTTCAGGCCAACGTGGACGGGGCCTTGGCCGTCAGGATGATCCAGGGGTGGGTCGCGGAAACCGGCGTGACGTGTGCACGGCTTGCGGGCCGGGGGATCACGGGACCGCGGAATTTCTTGGACGGTGTGTACGGATACTTCCATCTTTTCGGACGAGACAGGGTGGGCGCCGAGAAGGTACTCTCCGGGCTGGGTACCGACTACCAGGTAGACAAGCTCGTGTTCAAGAAGTACCCAAGCTGCGGAGGCACTCAGTCGAGTACTGAGCTCATCCTTGACCTCATAGAGGAGGTAGGGCTCCAAGCCGATGAGGTGGAGCACATCGAGATCAGGCTTGTCCCCTACCTCTACAAGTTGGTGGGCCACCCCTTCGAGTTGGGCAGCAACCCCAAGGTGAACGCTCAATTCAGTGTACGTTGGTGCGTGGCCAACGCGTTGATTCGGAGATCATCCAAGCTCGCCCACTTCGAACCCGAGGCGGTGAGCGACCCTGCGGTGTTGAGCCTGATCGACAAGATCGACGCGGTACCCGATGCCGCACTGGATGCTCGTGGTCACACAGCGGTGGATCTGCGGGTAACGACCAAGACGGGGAAGGAATACCTGCGCCAGACCGATCTGGCCCCAGGCTTCCCCGGCAATCCCCTAACGGCAGAGGAGCATCTGCAGCGGTTCTGGGGCTGCATCTCATTCGGTACCAGTGCAGTGGCGAACGTGCAGAAGGGGGAGAAGATTGTCAGCCTGGTGAAGCACCTGGAGGAGCTGGATGACGCGCGGGTGCTGGTATCGGCACTGTTGACGGAATGATGTGGCTCCGGGTGTCGCGGTTCGCGGAAGGCAATCACCGGCGGACCCGAGGCGGATTAGCGCGAACGTGGAATAGGCAATCGACCGGGAGAGAGGAAGAAGGTCCGTGAGAGACCTCGAGAAGATGCGCAACGATGCTGAGGATCTGGAGAGACTCCTGCGGCTGCACACTTACCCCCTGGCCGTCAGGATGTTGAGGTCGGAGGCCGAGATCCCTCCGGGGGCGAGACGCCCCAAGAGGGACGAGGGCCATCAGTATAACGTGTGCCAGACGTTCGCCCTCTCGCGCAGGAACGGCGAGACGGTAGCCATGCTTAAGGAAGATATGTACTGCTTCGAGCCCGTTGTCGGATATGGGATGGGAGAGCCGCCGCAAGAGTTCCTGGACGGAGACAATCGGTATCCGGGCGATGTGGAGACCAGGGAGGCCGGTAGGCGTTATGCCGAACAGTTCCCGCGTCTAGAGACGGGCAAGTACATCGGTGTGGTATCGGCTCCATTGGCGAAGGCGGGCTTCGAGCCGGATGTGGTCATGATCTACTGCAATTCAGCGCAGTTGGTCGTTCTGCTGATGGCGAGGGAATACAAGAACGGAGAGAATCTCCCGACGGCGCTATCCGGCCATGCAGCCTGCGTGTACGGGGTGGTGCCGGCCATCACGCAAGGCGAATACCAGGTCGCCGTACCATGCAGAGGGGATCACATCACGGCGATGGCCGGCGACGACGAGATGATCTTTACCGTGCCCGCGGAGAAGTTCGACGAGTTCATGTTGGGCCTGAGGAAGATCGCCGTGGGTGAGGGCAAATTAGCTCGACTGCCCATGGTCCACGAGATGAAGTCTGGAGCTGTGCAACCCGAGAGCTACTTCCGGATGGCCGAACTCATGGGGATGGATATCAGCAAGCCTTGAGGACATGGATGGCCGGAGCGAGCTTGACAGCGTGTGAGTCGCGTCGTCATACTGGAGCGGCTTCTTCTCCAGGCGTGGGGAAGGACCGTGGTCGCAGAAGGACAGGGCTTCTGTTTACCGGTTCGTTATCTAGCCGGCGTTCAGGCGCGGCGAGATATGAGCGTTTTGGTGGCAGCATTGGAGGCGGAGTCAGAAGTGAGCCCAAACCGACCGATTGCTCCGTCGGGCTGGGGGTCGGCATTCTCCAGCGGGGTGTATGGTGGCGCGCAAATGAGTCAAGCCGGAGCGGCGAGAGTCATAAGGAGAAAGCGCGATGAATGAAGTCACGATCTTCAGAACCACTGCTTGGTCCCCCGGTCCCGGCTGCCATGGCGGCTGCGGCTTAGAGCTGTACGTCAAGGACGGCCGTCTGGTCAAAGTAGAAGGGGACGACGAGCACCCCTACAACCGAGGGCGTCTCTGCCCGCGGGCTCTGGCCCTCACCCAGTACGTTTACCACCCGGATCGGTTCCTCTACCCGATGAAAAGGGTGGGCGAACGCGGCGAGGGTAAGTTCGAACGTATCAGCTGGGACCAGGCGCTGGACATGGTGGAGGAGCGCTTCAGCAAGATCAAGGATACCTACGGAGCGGAAGCGGTCATCTTCGCCCAGGGGACCGGTCGGGATATAGGCGGTCCCATCTCCTTCCTGTGCTACTCCTTTGGCAGTCCCAACTGGGTGCAGCTAGGCTTGGCCGGCCACTCCTGCTATACGCCGAGGCTGGCCGCCATGATGTTCACGCATGGCGACTACGCCGTCTTGGATGCAGGCCAGTTCGTCCCGGAGGGCATGGACGACCCGGAGTATGAGCCGCCGGAAGTCATCGTGGTCTGGGCTCAGAACCCGGCCGCCGGATGTCAGGACGGCTTCTACGGTCACTGGGTGTCGGACTGCATGAAGAAAGGCTCCAAGTTGGTGGTCATCGACCCTCGTTGGACTTGGTTCAGCTCCCGGGCCGAGAAGTTCCTGCAGCTGCGTCCGGGCACCGACGCAGCTCTGGCCTTGGGTATGCTCAACGTCATCATCTCTGAGGGTCTCTACGACAAGGATTTCGTCGATACCTGGTGCTTGGGCTTCGAGGAACTGGCCGCCCGGGCGGCCGAATATCCTCTGGAGCGGGTCTCCCAGATCACCTGGGTGCCCGCTGAAGACATCGCGGAAGCGGCTAGGCTTTATGCGAAGGCTAAGCCGGCCGCCATCCAGTGGGGAGTGCCCATCGACATGGGCCCCTCCGGTACCACCATCGCCCAGGCCATCGCGCATCTGTGGTCCATCACCGGTAACCTGGACGTACCCGGCGGCCAGGTCATCGCTCGCGCCGCCTTCGACGTGACCACCTATCCCTTCTCCACGCAAGAGCTGCACTCGCTCTACGGGGAGGAGTTCGTGAAGCGCATGAACGAGAAGCGCATCGGTGCTGCCGAGTTCAAGCTCCTCAAGAACTTCCGGGGCTGGGGCCAGCCCGACCGGGCCGTGGAGCAGATGCTCTCAGGCGACCCCTATCCCATAAAGGCCTGCTGGATCCAGACCACCAATATGCTGGGTGGCCAGGCGGCCGACACCAAGATGCACTACCAGGCGCTACTGAACATGGACTTCAACGTGGTGGTCGACTGCTTCCCCAACCCCACCACCATGGCAGTCGCCGACCTCATCCTGCCGGCGGCCAGCATCGCCGAGAAGGAGAGCCTCCGTTCGTGGTGGAGCCCGCTGCAGGTGATGATGTCCGCCGTCACGGTGGGCGAGTGCCGCTCCGACTGGGAGATCAACCTGGAGTTGGCCAAGCGCTTCAACCCCGAGTTGCGTAAGCGCTTCGACACGGTGAAGGATCTTATCGACGACCGGCTCAAGCCCTCGGGCTACACCTTCGACGAGCTCAAGGACGGCCACTGGAAGTTCCCCGAGAAGGACACTCCCACCAGGCCTTACCGTCGGTACGAGAAGGGCCTTCTCCGTCCTGACAAGAAACCGGGCTTCCGCACACCCTCAGGCAAGATCGAACTGTATAGCACCAGCTTCGAAGAGTTCGACATGGACCCGCTCCCCTTCTTCACCGAGCCTCCCGAGAGCGAAGTCCGCACCCCGCAACTCGCCGAGAAGTACCCCTTGGTCATGGTGACCGGACGGCGTTCCCCCGTCTACTTCCACTCCGAGCACCGGCAGATCCCCTGGCTCAGGGAATGCGATCCCGATCCCACTGTGGAGATCCACCCCCAGACCGCCCAGGAACTGGGCATCTCCGAAGGGGAGTGGGTGGTCATCCACAACGAACGGGGACGGATCAAGCGCAAGGCCAGAGTGACGCCCATCGTCCATCCAAGGGTGGTCAGTGTGCCCCACGGCTGGTGGCTACCAGAAACTCAAGGCACTGAACCGAATCTCTACGGCATCTGGGACATCAACTGCAATATCCTCGTGAACATCGGTCCGGGTGACGACTCTGGCTACGGAGGAGGTCCCTACAAGACCGCTCTGGTCGCCGTGAAGAAGCTCTCGCAAGGAGAGGAGTGATCATGGCCAAGAAGGGACTCCTCATCCACTACGAATACTGCACCGGCTGCATGGCCTGCGTCGTTGCCTGCAAGCAGGAACACGACTATCCGGCCGGGCGCTGGGGCATCATGGTCAACGACTGTACCCGGGAGACTGAGGGCAGGGTGCAGGTGGACTTCTTACCCTTTCCCACCGATTTGTGCGATCTCTGCGCCCGACGTACTCATCAGGGAAAGCGACCGGCCTGCGTCAAACACTGCATGGCAGAGTGCATGTTCTACGGGGAACTGCATGACCTGGCCAAAAAGATGGAGACCATGCCTAGGAGTGTTCTGTTCGTGCCCAAGTAGAGAGCGTGCCCAGGTAGAGGGGGGGTGACCATAAAACCTGACATAGAACACACCGGCTGGGATCTCGCCCGCAGGGCACGAGGGGAACGTTTCGTGATCCGCTCTCTTGGGGCCATGATTCCTGGTGCTTGTTTTCACTGCGGTTATTCCTTTTAGTGTCTAGAAGGGGGGTGGTCTGTCGAAGAGCCAGTGCGTCGTCTGAGTTTTCTCGGTCAAAGCTTGGCATACATTTGGGGGTGTCCGTCACTATGAGGAAATTACTTCTCTTAGCCGCCTGTCTTATAGTGGTCTTCGGTCTGGTCGCAGTTGGCTGTGGCGAGGACGAGACTACTACCACTGCCGCTCCGGCTACCACTGCCGGTCCGGAGACTACCGCCGGCCCAGAGACCACAGCGGGCCCGGAGACAACAGCCGCTCCGGAAACCACGACCACCGCGGGCACAGCAGAGCCCGAGGTCATAAAGCTCTCGTTCACTCATGAGAAGCC
>JAAYCW010000194.1 GCA_012729575.1 Actinomycetota bacterium
AAGAAGATGACTCCCGGATAGGGGCAGGCCTCGATGCAGTTGTGGCTGCCCTTGCAGAGAGTGGGGTCGATGATGACGATGCCGTCGGGACGCTTGTAGATGGCCTTCTCAGTGCAGGCCTTGATGCAGGGGGCCTCATCGCAGTGCTGGCACATGGTGTGCTCGTAGGCCACCTTCACCTTGGGCACCTGTCCCCGGACCCTATCGACCACCCGGTTCCAGAACTGGCCGGTAAGGGGCTGGGGACTCGCGATGGGGGACCAGTCGTTGCCCACATGCTCGTCCTTGCAGGCGATCTGGCAGTTGTGGCAGCCGTTGCACTTGGTTATGTCGATGATCATGACCTTGCCCATCATTCACCCCCTTCCAACACCCGTTCCAGTCGCAGTCCGGCGTCGGCCTTGTAAGGCCGGGCGAAAGCCTCAGGATAGGCTCGGCGCAGCTCATCGAGGGGGGCCAACTCCACCTGGGCCAGAAATCCGCTGCACACCATGCCGGCGGCGTTCTTGGAGGTGACGTTGTGCGGGGTGATGGTGTTGATGGCTCCTCCCCGGTCGAGCTCGCCCGCAACGATGGGATCCCAGCGGGCCCCATGGTCGATGTAGATGGCGCCGGGGCGGATGCGCTCGGTCACCCAGGCACCGGCCAAGACCGCGCCCCGTTCGTTGTAGATCTTGACCACGTCGCCGTCGGCGATGCCCCGGGGCTCGGCGTCGGAGGGGTGCATCCACAGGGGCTCGTAGTAGTAGCCGTCCGGGCCCTTGACCTTGCAGGTGTGGATCTCTCTCAGCCAAGTCATGTCGTCGTGCTGGGAGTGGACCCGCCAGCGGGGGTGGTTGCTGATGACAAGCAGCGGGTAGCTCTTGCCCCGCTCCCCGTCCCGGCTCTCCTTGTGGGATTCACCTTCCGGGATCCAGCGGGGCATGGGGGGACGCTCGGTATCGTCGGGGAAGTGCTCGGCCAGTCGCTCGGAGTAGAACTCCACCTTGCCACTGGGGGTGCTCAAGGGGTGAGCTTCCGGGTCTTCGTAGAAGTCGAGGAGACCGGCCTTGCGCTCCTTCCACTCCTTCTCCTCATCCTGCGGGATCACGTAGTACTTCTTCTCCTTGAGCTCCTCGAAGGTGATCTCCTTTGCAGCACCGGAGTTCTCATAGCCGAATTCGATCCAATCCTTGACGCTTCTGCCGCCGGTGTATTCCTCGAGCAGGCCGAAGCGCTCGGCAAGGGCGCACACGATCTCATAGTCGCTCTTGGATTCACCCCGAGGCCCCACCGCCTGGTCTTCGTAAAAGACACAGCTGAACTGGCCGCTCAGAGACTCCACCCCGATATCTTCGGTCTCCAAGACCGTGAGCGAGGGTAGCACCAAGTCCGCGAGCTGGCAGTCGTTCTCCATCCAGGGGTGCTGAGCCAATATGAACTCCACCTGGGGATCCTGGTAGGCCCGGATGTAGGAGTTGGTGTCGTTCCAGCAGGTGATCCAGGAAGGCGAGTCGGTCCACACCATGTGGATCTCGGTCCCTCCCTCCCGGGGGTAGGTGTAGCGGATGAACTGCTGGTCCACCGAATCGCGGGAGAGCGTGGTGCCGTACCACTCGATGGGCGCCTTAAGGATGGCGTCGTGGATGAGGTCTTTGGGGATGAACTGGGGCGGGGTATCGGTGTAGGCCCAGCCCCGACTGGCAGCGATAGTCATCGGGATGTATTTGGACGGCGGGAGCGGGATGTTGGACTTCTTGTTGTAGAGACCCCATTCCAGCATCTTGAACTGGTGCACGCCCGGTTTGCCCACCCCCTGCATGGCCAGGAGCAGTACCTGCAGGCGGGCCGGTTCGGTGGCATAGGGCCCCCGGATCCCCGGGCCCCCGTTGCCGATGGCGATGGACACCGTGTGGGTGCCCCAGTAGCGGGCCAGCGCCCGGATGGTATAGGAAGGAACCCCGCAAAGCGGAGCCGCCCACTTGGGATCCTTGGGAATCCCGTCCTCTTCTCCCAAGACATAGGCCTGGAACTTATCGAAGCCCACCGCGTGGGTGTCCACATACTCTTTGTCGTAGAGACCCTCGGTCATCCACACGTGAGCGACGGCCAAGTAGAGGGCGGCATCGGTGTTGGGCAGGACCGGCACCCACTTATCCGCGTGCACGGCCGCGCCGTAGTTAAGGTCGGGGCATACGTAGACGGACTTGAGGCCGATATCGGTGAACCAGTAGCTGACCCGGCTGGCCAGCTGCCCGTCGAACCCCCAGGGAGTCGTCTCCGGGTCACATCCCCAGAAAAGGACGGCGTCGGTGTTCTTGGCGATGTCCCATATGCAGTTGGAGACCGGCACCATCTGCCCAAGGCTCTCACAGCCCCACACGTGTTTGGCCCCCCAGTACCAACCCTCCCAGCTGTCGGTATTGCGGGTCTGAAGCGTATAACCCCCCAGCATCCGCAGCAGCCGCCTATGGCAGCCGTGAGAGGCATGGATGGTAGCCGACTCGCCGTGGCCGTCGGACTGGGAGAGGATGGCCTCCATGCCGTAGCTCTCTTTGACCCGGTTGATCTCGGAGGTCACGATGTCCAGGGCCTCGTCCCAGCTGATGCGCTTGTACTTGCTCTTTCCTCGGTTCTGGGTGTTGCGTCCGCCCGGACCGGTGGAGCCGGGGGCGCCGCTCGGGTCCCAGTCCACCCGCTTTA
>JAAYCW010000050.1 GCA_012729575.1 Actinomycetota bacterium
GAAGGGCTTCCAGACATGTCCCCTCGAGATTGGAGCTCGAGATGACACTTGACCTGGAAGCCCTCGTAGTTGCAGCCTACACCTTCGCTGATGAATACCGAGTTCCTTTCACCTATGGACGCCCGCCGCTCGTTTCCGATGCCGAACTTGTGGCTCTTTCCGTCGCGCAAGCAGCCATGGGCACGAGTTCGGATCGGCAGTTCCTCGGTCTGGCGAGAAGGGTCTTGCCTGGCTGGTTCCCTCATCTGCCCGACCAGTCCCAGTACAACCGTCGCCTTAGAGGTCTGGTCGAACTCATGAGCGCGGTGCAGCAGCGCCTGGCCCGGTGGATCGATGCGGGCGGGGCGAGACTGGCCGATGGCACCGCTCTGGCTGTCGCCGCCTACCCCGGTTGCCAAGAGCACAGCCATTTCCGGGGCTTTGCCCGGTATGGGTACGCCAAGAGCCGGCACTGCTACATCTGGGGAGTGCGGCTCGTGCTTCTTACCGACGAGCGCGGTCTCCCGCTCGGCTATACGGTGGTGCCCGCCAACGAAAAGGAGTACGAGCCGCTTAGCGATCTGCTTTCCGGCGTTCCCACAGAGGTCGTCATCGCGGATAAGGGCTTCTGGGGGCAAAGCTACAACGAGCGGCTTCTTGCCCAAGGGGTGAAGCTCCTCACCCCGGCCAAGGTTCGAACCCCAGAGAACCTCGGGCGGGAACGCGCTCTTGCTTCCACCCGACTCGTGATTGAAAGCGTTTTCAGCAACCTCAAAGGTCAGATGCATCTCGAACAACACCTCGCCCGCACGCTTGCCGGGCTCGCTACCCGGATCGCCATGAGAATCCTCGCTATGACCGTGGGGATGCTGCTCAATACCTTGTCTTGTCGCCCTGCTCGCGCGCTTGCCGTCTATGATGGCCGGTGAATCACATCAAGCCTCTAGTTGACTGTGACCGTATCTGTGCGAGTGATGGGCATCCCCCGGCGGCCGCACTCAGCGATGAAGGCGTCGCGCACCGAGCGCGGCAACTCTTCCGGGCAGACGAGGCCGGGTTGAGCGATCCTTCCCTCAAGGATAAGCTCCGCATAGATGGAGGCCGGAGTGCTGGTGCCGTACGACACGCAGGTGGCTCCGGGGATCTGGGTGTTGACCCACTTGATGTCGGGCGGGAATATGTTGTAGGTCACGCTGGCCGGCTTTTCGCCTTTCTCGCCGATGCAATCGACGGTGACCACGCCCGAGTCGGTGATCTCTCCGGCCAGAGCCAGCCTGGCCAACTCGTCGGCGGGCGGATTGGGCGGAAGAGTGGCCACGTACACATCGATGGGCCGCACCTTGGTGCCATCCTTGAGCGTGACCGGCTCCTTGCTCACCATTCCCGAACTCACGAAGGCCAGATCGGCGTCGAGTCCCTCCTCGGGACCGCCCATTTTGAAGTCGACGTATCTGAGTCCCTTCACGCCGTAAGCTCTCGGCAGGAGTCGAGGTAGCGTCGTCACCTCCTCGTGGTCATGACAGACTACCGCGCCCAGGCCGAAAGGTTGCGGGAATTGATAGTGCTCTCTGCGGCCGAAGATCTCCACCCGCTTGTACTCGCCATCCTCGAACAGAAGCGGCGGCTGAGAGCAATCGGTGTAGTAGGTTTCCTGAGACCAGACCTGCAACGGCACAGGCGAATCAAAGAGAGCGTAGTCCTTTATCCGGATCTCGAAGCAGCGATCCAGATCCTCATAGCCATTGGCGGCGAAGGTATTCGTGACGCCGGGGTCCATCCCGGTGTTAAGCAAGGCCACTAGGCCCCGCTTCTCGAATTCAGTAGCCAACGTCGTCTGCTCGAGGTAGGCTTCGTCGATGGTCTTGGTCCGCGTCTGGCCGGAGGCCATGTCCATGTAAGCCGCTCCCGCCTCCAGACACGCCTTCATGATGCCCATGTTGTACTCGGGGATCACCGCGTTGACAACCAGCTTGGCTCCAGCGGCCAACCGAGCGACCGCGGCTGAATCGGAGGCATCGATGAAGGCCGGGCGAGCCTTACCGTTTCCCACCTGATCAGCGACCAAGGCAGCCCGGGCTTCATCGTAGTCCGATAGCACTATCTCGGTCACCGCCGGATTGCGTCCTAGGTTCCAGGTGATCACATGGCCTTGCTGACCCGCGCCGACAATCAACACTTTCACGGGACGACCTCCTTCAAGCGTCACGGTGGCTGCCTATATGGCACTAAGCATACCGGTTTGTGGAAGCAGTCATACTCGAAGAGGGTGTCGGGGCCGGAGCAGAGTCCCCGCGTCATCACGGGCGCTCTCTGCAACGGCCCCGACACCCTCTCGACTGAAGGGTTGGTTCGACGCCGGTCTGGATCCGCGCCGGTTCTGCTAGGCTCCTGTCTCGAAGCGGAACGTCTGGTCCGCATCGATCAGGGCCAGCAATCGGACGATGCAGCCGTCACCACCGGGCCAACGCCACGGGAAGGCCATGAAAGTGCAGCGTTTCCCAGTGACTTCATCCATCGCACCGCCCGCGTTCTCGATCCCCGGGATACCGCCTTTGACCATCAAGGTCTTGTGGGCCGGCTCCCACTCGGGGAAGTCGTCCAGCGGGTCGCGTCCGGTCTCGGCCTTGTACTCATCGATGAGATGGGGATGTGTCGGGCCGAGTCCATGGTTGACCAGTTTGGTAGCGATGGGGTGATCGTTCGCCTGGCAACCGTACGCCACCATCCTGACCTTCTTATCCACCAGCCACTGGGCCCCCTCTTTATAGATGCCGGGTCCGTAACCGAAGTATTCGTCTGTATCCGCCCAGAGATGGTGATAACCGGTGTTGATGACAACAACGTCGCCCTCTTGGATCTTGGGTTCCGCCTGCTCCAGCTCCTCTGGAGTGATCACACCCCACTTGCCCTTGGGGATCGAGACACAGACACCGGTTCCGAAGAGCCGCCAGAGAGGGTAGTCGTTGATGGTCGGTGTGCACTCGGTCACGTGGAGCGGTGCATCCATGTGCGTACAACGATGCATGATGCCTTCCCACTGCACCTGGTAGACGCCGTCGCGGGCATGGAACTTGTCGATGTTGATGTTCACACTCGGAGTGGATGGCCACTCAGGCATGAACTGAGTGAACGTGTGGGTGAGGTCGTATATCTTCACGCTCATATCCTGATCCTTTCGCCTTCGTGTGGACGTCTAGTTGCCCGACTCGATCCGGCAGGTGCCGCTCGGATCGAACATGGCGACCATCCGGACCTGGCACGCGTCCCCGTGCTCGAACTTCCAGGGGGTCGCGGCCAAAGTGACCCGCTTGCCTTTGACAAGGTCCACGTCTCCACCTACCTGCTCGATGGTGGGGATGCCGGCTCCTAGCAGAGTCTTATGAGCGACGTTCCACTCGGGATGCTCCACCTTAGGATCTAGGCCGGTGGCCTTAGTGTACTCACCTGCCAGGCGCTTCATCTGAGGACCCCCTCGGTGGGGGCCCATGGACGTCGCCAGCGGGTGGTCGACATGAGGCGTATCGACGGCGACCATCTTGGGGTTCTTCTTCACCAGCCACTCGGCTGCTTCCTTGGAGAGGCCCGGAGCTTCACCGTAATACTCCAGACCGTCAGAGTACTTGTGGTGCCATCCCGTGACGATGACCACTATGTCGCCCTCTTTGACCTCAGGCTTGGCCTTCTCCAGGTCGGCAACAGTGATCACTTCCCAGTTGTTCTTTGGAACGTCAAGCACCGCCCCATTGCCGAAGAACCGGTCGGGACAGATGCCGGCCAGGTCCGCACCCTTCTGGATCAGGTGGATAGGCGCGTTCATATGCGTTCCCGTGTGCATCACGGTGATGGTCCGCCAGGCCAAGACACCGTGCTGAGCGTGCTTGACTCCGCGGACCATCCTGA
>JAAYCW010000195.1 GCA_012729575.1 Actinomycetota bacterium
GCCCGTTCTTGCTCGGCGAGGTCGTTTCTCATCTCAGGTTGCATGCGAGTCCCTCCGTGTGTCGGAAATCACGTTCAACCAGGACACTGGTAGTGTACCGCATCAGGGGTAGTGCTCTCGATCCCTACATATTCCACCAGTATCAGTCCACGGGGAGTCACGTCAAGTCAGGAGGTGGCACAAGTCCACCTAGCAGACCGCTCGTAAGGCGGGCATAATGTTGACGAATATCTGATGTCATGGTTCACACGCATGCTGCGGAATCTCGCTGGGTTCGGCCCGTCCGAAACGGGACTGGGCCGCTCGGCCAATGGCGCCTCCTCATTTCACCTGGCTTGGGAGATGCCGCTTGCCACACGTGCAACGCGGCTCGTGGAAGTCTCGGGGGTGCTGGAGGTCCTGGTGCCTCCCCGGGTGCAGGCCCTCTACTTCTGGGCGTTACAGGTGGATTTAGGTGACGCTCAAGGGGTGTGGGGCACCGGGCACACAGGGCTGCAGTGGAATCCGAGATATCCGGGTAACGCCGCGATCAACTGGGGAGGCTACGCTTCAGCGATGCGCGGGGGGGCTGTGCTACCAGGCACGCCGTCCGCCATGCCCGGCTTCTCCGATGATCCGAACACGTTGGCCTACGCTTGGTTGCCGGGTCGTCCGTACCGTCTGCGCGTGTTCCCGTCGGCGGAGAATCCAAACGCCTGGCGGGCGGAGGTGACCGATCTCATGCCGGGCTCGGTGCAGACCATCCGCGAACTGACCCCGCCGCCAGGCCACCCTTCGTTGGCAAACGAGGGATACCTTGCCCGGCCTGTCGTCTGGTCGGAGGTGTTCGCCGGCTGTGAGGCTCCGTCGGTCACGGTCCGCTGGAGCGGATTGCAGGCTGTGGACGAGCACGGGAGAGTAGTGAGGCCGGAGGCCGTACGAGTCAATTATCAGACTCCGGAGGCCGGTGGGTGCTCTAACACCAGCGTGGCCATGGACGAGGCCGGAGGTTTGCTGCAGGTCACCAGTGTCCCGCGGCTGGTGAAACAGGGAACCGTGCTCAAGCTGCCGTAAATGCCACCCGGGGGGCGACTTGCGCAGCGGTCGAATCAAGACAGAGGAAGACGGACCGTGAAGACCGACCCTACTCCTACCGTGCTCTTGAGCTGTACGCTCCCTCCGTGTCTCTCGGCCGCGTGTCGCACGATGCTGAGACCAAGGCCGGTGCCCCCGGTCTCTCGAGAACGAGCCTTGTCCACACGGTAGAACCGCTCGAACACGCGCTGCTGGTCAGCCAGGGGTATGCCCACACCATTATCGGAGACACTGAGGACGGCCCATTGACGGCCATCGGAGCTCGTCTCGGTCTTGAGGCGGAGTTCAATAAGTCCTCCCGGCTCCGTATAGCGGATGGCGTTTTCGAGGAGATTGCGCGTGAGCGTGCGCAGTGCGACTCCGTCTCCCTGCATAACGACCTGGTCCATCGTCTCCACCACCAGTTGGTGCTGCTTGGCTTCAGCCTGGGCCTGCAACTCGTCCGCCGTCTGCTCCACCAGAGCGCTCAGGTCAAACGGCGTCGATTCGGCCCCGGGGGCCGGTTGCGGCTCTTCCATCCTGGATAGAGTGAGAAGGTCGTTGGTCAGATCACCGAGTCGGCTCACCTCGGTAGACAGTCTGTCGACGAACTTCGCGGCCTGCTCGGGATCATCTTTGATCGTGCTTTGAAGAGTCTCGGCGAGGAGCGACAGACCGGCAAGGGGTGTCTTCAGTTCGTGCGATA
>JAAYCW010000196.1 GCA_012729575.1 Actinomycetota bacterium
ATAGCGAGCCCTGAGTGCACTCGCTTTGCATCTTTCATCAGATCTCACTTTGTCCCCGCCTCGCTGTACTCTGCGGTCATTTGCCTCCGCATTTCCTCCGCGGGTCCCTTTGTAAGTTCCTCAGATGCTGCGTCTGAACTCTCAGGGCTCTGCAAGCACTATACACTCCCCAACCTGTACGTAACCTGAACGGAAATCGACGGTCTCCTTGAGCGTCTCCGCGGGCCTGCCCGGTTCGACATTGGTCTCGCTGGGGGCTCCGGAAGCGTCGAGATCGGGGGTTCGTTTGGCCACACACCCAGGATTCTGACTACTGAACTAAGGCTCACTTTCAGGTCAACTCCCGTTCGCGGAGGTGGCGGATTCGGCTGGGATGATGAAGTAGGAGAGGTCATCAAATTTGATGCTCAAGTCCGCACCCCCGTCGTGCGCGTGTCTCCCCAGACCCATGCCGAGTACTACGTCTGTCGACCCCGCGGTGCGGCGGGAGTCCTCCGGGCCGAGGGGCAGGAACGCACTGTTCTCCCAGTAGGAGGCAGGCTGCGGAGCGTGTATCACCGCGGTACCGTTCGCATCGCGCAGCACCGTACAGAGCACGAGCTGCGCGACATCGTTCGTGACTTCCAGTTGGCTCTCGAACGTCCCGATTTTCAGAGTGTCGATGGCCGCGAAGACCGGCTGCAAAGGAGTGCTCCACGAGCTGTAGGGGAGAGGTTCGTTTTCCGGGCAACGGCTCCCATACAGGTGCACGGTCTGTGCGCCCTCCATGTAGGAGCAGGAGAGTAGGTAGCGATCGGCCGTGAGGACCTGCAGCCTCAGGTGAAAGATGTCTCCCGACGGTCTATAGAAGACCTCGAACCGTTCGAGCGTCGCGCCGGTGGATTCGACTCCGGCGGCTTCGGCCAGGGTGGCCCACAGTCCACGGAAGTCGATAGAGTGGATGTCGGCCGGTGGAGCATCCACGAGGACGCTCACCGCGTCAACGTGGTGCCCGTCGTCAGCGGGGTGCCCATCTTCGGCTTGCGCGGTTGCCGCGGTTTCACCACCTCCCGTTGCGGACAGCGCAGCCAGCCGCTCGATGGCGAAGGCGACCAATCCCGCCAGTCGTTGCAGTTCGATTGGGGGCGTGGGACGTGGCGTCGACGAATGTTCGGTGAGCGTGACGCGTGAAATGGCGATGATGGTCATATCTTCGGGAGTGAGCGCGACCACCTGGTAGTAGTCGCCGGCAGGGGAGACGACCGATCGAGCGGCAGTAGCTCCCGGCACCGAGATGTCGGCCGAATCACCGGCCGGCAACGCGTGATAGGGAAAATCGGCGCCGCCCGCGGTCGCGTAGGCGGGATGAGTATGGATGTAGATGTCTATGAAGGCCTGCATGGGCTCCTCTGGGCCCAGGGTGATCCAAGCGGGGCTGGGCGGGTCATACTGGGTGACCACACCCCAGGCCCTTATCACCTCGAAACCGAGATCCGGGATCTCCCTCAGCAATGCCTCTCCGAGCTCGCGCGCCATGTCCGAGGACAGGCTGAAGGGCGGGTCCGGCACCGAATCGGCCTCAATCGCACCCGGGTCGGCGGTGGCACCCGGGCCGGCGGTGGCACCCGGGCCGGCGGGCGCACCCGGCCCGCCCGGAGCGCCGGTCATGATGTCGTCTCCTATGACGAGGGTGGGCTGGTCTCCCCCGAGGGAATCAACGGCTGTGTATACACCGAATCCCAGGGCGGCGGCCATTCCCAAACCGAGAATTGCCCAGGAGACCGTGCGCATAACCCTCTGCGAGCGCGAGGCACTCCGGGCCGGCAACCGTTCGGCAAGCCCCTCTTTGAATGCCCGGATGTCGACCGGAACGGCGTTCTCCCGATACAACAGCCGGATGCGCTCGTCTGTCTGTGTGGGGTCCATCAACTTGCCTCCAGGATGTCTCTCAGGGCCGCGCGGGCCCGGTGCAAATGGCTGTTCACTGCCCCCTCGGAGATGCCCATCACCCGGGCGATCTCAGCCACGGAGAAATCGGCCTCGTAGTACAGGGCGGCGGCTATTCGCTGACGGGCCGGGAGCCCTGCGAGGATGCTGAGGAAGTCCGCCTTCGGCGTCCAGTCGTCTGAAGCCTCCGACCGCGGGTGGGCGCCTATCAGTCTCTGAACAAGACGGGAGGTGCGGGTTATCGCGCGGCGGTAATCCTTGCAGCGGTTGACGGCCACGCGAAACAGCCAGGCGGTGGGTTCGCCCCTTTTGGTCACCTCGTCCCAGTGTTTGTAGAGTTGGACGAACGCGTCCTGGGCGGCATCGGCCGCCAGTTCGGGGTCGAGGAAGATACTCGTCAGGCTCCGTATGAGTCGCTCGGCCTGTCGATCGACCACTTGCTCGAAGCTCTGCACCTGGGCGGCGTCGAGCGAGCTTTCGGCCCCGGTTAGGTTGGTGAACCCGCCTGTGTCGGAAAGGGTGAGCGTCTTGTCCCTCGCTTCTGGGCGCAGTACCGTGAGTCGAACCAGTGCTGTGACCTTGAAAGGTCCAATCAGCACCAAGTTTGTGCCGACTCTACCAATTACACGCCGCAGAAGCCGCAGTGGCGTTACATGGGTTCGTGTTCTAGAGGGTGCGTCGTTCTAAATCCCCGGCGCCCTCAGACTCACCACCGAGGCCTCTTTCATGGCCATGACCGTTTGTTCAGCAGTCAGCAGCGTGGTGGTCTTGATCTTACGGATGTGCCCAGGCATGACGGTCGCCATGTCGAAGGCAAGGGCCGCCGTGTCGTTCGGCAGGTCGGCGATGAGGACGACATCGTAGTCGCCCAGGCAGAAGTAGAAGTCGAGCAGATGGCCACCCAGTTGTTCGATCAGGGGCCGGACAACCTCAGATCGGTCTTCCGGCTGTTCTACCAATGCGGCTGCGGCTTCCTTGGTGTATGAGGCCTGGATCATGTACCGGCTCATGGCTCCCGCTCCTTTCACGGTAGCAGCCTGTGTCTACTGCCGTCGCCAGGTATGTGTCGGATATGTACCCAGATAGAGGGAGATACCATCTCATCACCTGACGATGATTCTTCCCTTGGGCTCGGACCGCACCTCACCGACGATGGCCGCATCGACGATGCCCTCCCGGTGCATCACCGCCAGCAATCCTTCGGCGGACGCGGCCGGAAGGGAGATGAGCAGGCCTCCTGAGGTTTGCGGATCGAAGAGAATCGCCTGAAGTGAAGCGGAGACCGCCTCGTCCATATCGATCATGTGCGACCGGAAGTCGCGATTCCTGTACATTCCTCCGGGGATGAGCCCCCAATCGGCCAGCTCAGCGGCCTCAGCTATGTAGGGAACGGCCGCCGAATCGATGACCATACCCACATCCTGATTCTCGATCATCTCGCAGGCATGACCGAGGAGACCGAAGCCGGTGATGTCCGTGCAGGCGCTGACCGGCTCCGTCTGCATGAGTTCGGACGCCTTCTGGTTCAGAGCGGCCATGCAGCCCACGGCTTGGTCGATGCTCTCTTGGCCGGCCTCCTGGACCTTGAGAGCCGTGTTGATGATGCCCACGCCAAGAGGCTTGGTCAGTATGAGCCTGTCGCCTGGTTGACATCCCGTATTGAAGATGACCCGCGATGGATGGATGGTTCCGGTCACGGACAGACCGTACTTGAGCTCCTTATCCTCCACGCTGTGGCCTCCGACGAGTATCACTCCCGCCTCGTGCATCTTGTCCAGCCCGCCACGAAGGATCTCTCGGAGCACGGATATATCCATGGTGTTGACGGGGAAGCACACGATGTTCATGGCCGTCAGCGGCCTACCGCCCATGGCGTAGACGTCACTGAGCGAGTTGGAGACCGCTATCTGACCGAACTGGTAGGGGTCGTCGACGATAGGCGTGAAGAAGTCGAGAGTCTGGACCACGGCCAGCTCTTCAGTAAGCTTGTAGACCCCTGCATCCTCCGACCGCTCCAGACCGGCAATCAGGTTAGGATCCGACATGAGCGGCAACCCCGCCAAAGCTTGAGCCAGGTCCCCCGGCCCGATCTTGCACGCTCAGCCCGCACCGCTCACCGTTTCGGTGAGACGCAGTATGTCTTCTTTGGTCATGTCACCGCTCCATCTGAAGAATGATTGCGCCACCGGTCCAGGTTCTTCTCCAGCACCTGAGGAAGCCTGGAGACGAGATCCGAGGCCCGCATGGCGGGTGTGGCCTGCATGGCAAGGCCGGCCTCTCGATTGGCTCGCGAAGCACAAACGGCGGCATCCACAGAATCGAACCCGGCAGAGAGCAGGGCGGAGGCCAGCCCGGTGATGGTATCTCCGGTACCACCGATAGCCTCCAGCGCGGGCACGGTCGGTTCCTCCACTACCGCTGCGACCTCTCCCTTTTCCACGATGTGATCAATAGCCCCCTTGATAAGCAACACCCGCGAGGAGCCGCCGCTCTCGTATGCTTTGCGAGCGAGCACGGCCGGGTCGAAATCGCCGCCTCCGAAGAGATAACGCGCCACATAGGCCGGGTGGGTGGCCTGAGGATCGGCCAAAAAACCGATCTCGCCCACATCCGGAGTCATGAGTTCGAAACGGGGGGCAAGGCCTGCCGCCTTGGCCGCGTACATACCACCTGCATCGGCTACCAGCAGAGCGTCCGGACAGACGTCCAGCAGTTCATCGAGACCATGCCGTAGGAGCGCCATGATGGGCTGCATGTAGTGGAACACCACCACAGCCGGTTGCACCCGTGAGGCCGTTTCGGCCAGATGCTTGTACACGGCCCGTGTCCCGTCGCCGCGGCCGATGTCACCTGCGACCAAGGCATGCGGCGTGGGTTCGCCCAGATGGGACGCTGCCTGACAGGCGGCCGAGAGTAGTGCGGAGGTACCCTGGGAGGCGGGGATGGGGGAGCCGTCCACGGCCAGGCTTCCATCGCTCTCGAGGGTGACCTGCCCCTTCAGCAGAGCGCCGCCTTCAACCGGGTAGGTTGCTACCACGAGCAGACTCATGTTGGTGCCTTTCCGTCGAGGAGCGCGCATGCCTCCAGGTAGGCCCGATCGAGCATAAGCCCGCACAGTGTGAATCCGACGTCCTTCGGCCGGCCGACATCCGATAAGAGTTCGCCCACGTACCGCAGGTTGAGATACGGGATGTCGGGGCAACCGCCGCCGGACGTGTTGACGATTTCTCGGCTGTCTTTGTCCACGACGATCTTCATATTGCCCGCCCGTACCATCAGCCATCGCCCGAAGTCCACGGTGGTGACGAGATCACATATGCCGGTGCTCTCCTCGGTACCGTCGACCCAGTCGCGCACGTGGACGCTGGACTCTGCGAGCACTCTCTGGGCCCCGAGTTGCTCGACCCTCGGCAGAGCGACGGCCAGATCGCAGCCGGCACGCAGGTGAGGCGGGGGCGCGACGAGCGAGACTTGGTAACCGGATGCTTTGAGCGCCCGTTCGGCCGCCAAAGCATCGGTCACCTCGTCGAACAAAAACAGTCCGAGGGCCTCGTCTTCAATCGTCTCTACGGCTTTGCCTTTTCGTTGAAACAAACGCATCCATCTACCTCCAGGCCTCCGCTTCGCCTCGAATTCCATCATTTGCGGAAGACTACTCGGAAGCCTCCCTCGTCACGCTCAAGTGCTTCGCCGGCCCAGCATGCGCGTTTGCCGGCGCGAAGTACGTTGTCCCGGGATGTGGTCGAATCGACCAGTACCTCCACGATGCCCGACTTTGTGGAGGTTAGGGCCTTCTTAGCCGCCAGCGCCGGCTCGGGACAGGAGAGGCCGCTGCAATCAACGGTTAGCACGTTATCAGTCATGACACACACTCCTTTTTACGATGGCCGACTGCAGCGCTCACGCCGGCAGCCGGCCGTCTACCTCAGGCGGTCTTCTGCCTCATTGTCAGTCCGATCACCAGACACACCACGAGGCCGATTCCCACGGCGAGAGGACCGAAGGTCGCCGGTCCTGCGGGCGAACTGGCAGCTGAGAACTGGTGGGCAAACCCGGCGCCCGTGATCATCCCGATCACGAACAGGCCGGAATCGGCGTTTCCCTCGCCGGACATGATCAAGTGACGCCCCGGACACCCTCCAGAGAGTGTAAAGGCGAATCCTGCCAGCACCATGCCCAAGACGTTCCACCACTGGCTGGTGTGGGCCACCGGCTGGTCGGCGATACCAAGGTGGAATTGTCCGAGTATGAGATTGGTGATGAAGGCGAACACGATAAGGGCGATGACCCCGTTCAGAAGATGCGGATCGCGCATGAGGGCTACGTCCCTTATGGCGCCTACCGTGCAGAAACGACTCCGCTGGGCCAGGAAACCTATGGCCAGACCCACCACCAGGGCGATCGCCCAGAAGGCGTACTGGCTTCCCGGGCCGGTCTCCGAGAAGAAGATGGGGCCGACGGGGTTGCCGTCTGCGTCCCTGCCGAAGAGAGGGGCCGCCAGCAGTAGGACCAAGAGGGCTACCATGATGAGCGGCATGACCCACCCGACGGCCTTTGGCGCCGGTCGGGCACGGCCAAGCGAGAAGCCGCCGCGCAGGAAGGCCACCCCGATACCTATCCCGATAATGAGGCCTAGGATCCCGAAGAGTGCGTTGAGGTCCCCGCCGGCCAGCCGTAGATAGGCCCGCCAGGGGCAGCCCAGGAAGACCAGGGCGCCGACCATAGCGAAGAAGCCTAGGATGAAGCGGATGAGAGGAGCCGAACCGGCCTTGGGCTTGAACTCACGGAAGAGCAGGCCGGCGACGACAGCTCCCAGCAAGATGCCGATGATTTCGGGACGTATGTACTGCACCACTCCTGCTCGATGCAGGCCTAGAGCTCCGGCGATATCCCGCTCGAAGCAGGCCACGCAGATGCCCATGTTTCCGGGGTTGCCCCAGAAGACGAGGAGGGGCGCGAGAATGCCGATGACCGCCCCGGTTGCGATCGGTCCCCATCGGGACGTGAAGAATCTCTTGAGCGAAGACTTACCTCTTTTGTCGGCCATGGGTCCTTCCTTGGATAAGGCCCAAGCCGAACGTACCTACCCGGTGTTTAGAGCCGTCTTCTCTCTCGGGTTTGGAGATCCCGCACCAAGCGGAATCAGGCCGCGGAGGGCAGAGGAACGGCTTGAGCGCGATTCACTAACAGTCATGAAACACATGCAACCCGTGCATGCCGGCGCTCCGCATCAAGTCTTGTGACGTGCTGCCACCTTTGCCCTCCTTTCTTGCTCGAAGTGTGTGGACGCGGTCGGCCCACCCCGTGCCGATACATGCTATCGAAGAACAGGCTCGGTCGCAACCGCGCGGCGCGCCCGACTCAGGATCCGCGGAGTGATCGCAGGATCCGCGGAGTGTTTAGAGCGCTCGTCAAGGGGAGACAAAACAAATGGTCCCCCGTGTCAACGGACGCACAGGGGAATCGGCTGCTGAGTCCGTTTCGTGGCCGAAGGAGGTACTGAGATGCGCAGGTTTCTTGCGATACACCCCGTGGCCTACGACAAGTCTAAACTCGGCCTAC
>JAAYCW010000197.1 GCA_012729575.1 Actinomycetota bacterium
AATAGGCGGCCGTCCGGAAAAACCCGGGCACCACGGAAGTCCATCTCTTCGGCGCTTTCGACACCCTTGCCGAAGGAGGCATTCTACAGTGTGACCACGAGAATGGTCCTGTGACGCCGTAGCCCGGAGCCCACCTGACGGCGGGCCCCGGGCTCATCTCCCGGCGTTTCAAGTGTGCTCTCAGCGAGGCGAGTGCTGCTATTGGGCCGGGACGAACTTCACCGCGTCGGCCACCACGTATCCGTTGGCCCCTGTCGCCCAGATGCCGACACTCCCCGCCCCGGTAGCGTAGCCGGTACTGAACTTATAGCGGCCAAGCGAGTACCAAACGCCTCCGTTCGCGCGCTGGTTGACGTAACGGATGTGCTGACCGGTGGCGGTATTGACGGTGACTTTGGCGGACGAGGCACGGTTCGGGTGGCTGGTCCAACGGATATAGACGTCGTAGTAACCTGAAGCCGGAAAGCGGGCCGTCCAACGTGCCCAGGACGTAGCCGTGGTTCCGGCTCGGGTCTGGTAGTTGTTGCCGTAGTAGCCGGCTTCACTGGTCGAGCGGGTCCAGTTACCGTCGAGGTCGCTGCCGCCGACGCTCTTGGCCGTGGGGTTGTCGAGGATGATAGCGGTCGTCTCAAGGAGAGAACTCCGCCGTCTGGGCTGGTATTCGCTCCCCAAGTAACGACTCGTCCTGCGGATGGTGAGCGACGCTCCCGGTGCCTCGTAGATGATGGGCGAGTTCCAGGCGTCTCCGCCTGCGTAGATCACCACGTGGCCCGAAGTGCCGTCGTTGTATACGAGTGCGTCGCCCTCCCGGAGATAGGAACGGCTGCTCAGCGCAGACCAGGGGCCCAAGCATCTGTAGAACTCGTGGCTTGTGTAGCGGGGGGAGATGGTGGCGTTCACCCCGTCTTCCTCCTGGTAGAGCATGGTGCGGGGCACTTGCCAGCACTTGAGAGTAAGACCGGAGCAGTCCGTGCCACTACCGGAGCCTGCGTTGGGGATCCAGCTCTCCTTGCCCCAGGTGTATCTCAGGCCGATGGCGGATTCGGCCCGGGCGATGATCTCAGACCGTGTCATGGTGGGGATGGCGGCTTCGGCAACCGACATAGCCGGACTGAAGGTCATACCAAGCGTCGCGGCGGCTATCGCCAGACCGAGCACCACGATGCGGCTGCCGGGATGGATATCCGAACGCAGTCTCACGGCAGCACCTCCGCGGCCGGGGCAGATTCCTCTGCGTCGACGAAACAGTGCACGAGGATGCTGTAGCCCGCGTCATCGGCCGTAGGTTGGAGCACACGGCCGTCAGGAGCGACCACGTAGGGCTGACCAAGATATGCGAACGACGCTTCCGCTAGGAGCAAGGAGTCGCCGGTGCGGTGGCCCTTGCCGCTGTCGGTCATCCTGGTGAGCAATAAGCAAGGCTGAGTCATACCGACCTCGGCTCCGTCCGCTCGTGCCGTCACGTCCGGGGATTCGGCCGCAAGCAACCGCATCCCCACGATGATCCCGCCGTTGCCGTCCCCATCGATAGAGACCAGGTGCTCCACGGTGCGGCCGGGCGCCAGAGCGGGAGTCGACTCGGCTGCTTTCGTTACTTTGAGGCTGGGGCGCTCGATGTCGGCGGATCGAAGTCGTAGTCCATTTGCCGGTGCGAAGGTGGCCCTCACTACCGTACCCAGACCGCGGTCCAGCGGCCGTCCTGCCACTGGACGCAGGGAGGCCTGCTCTGGTCGACCCCGGCCGCTCGCCGCTGTGATGATGTCGGTGTTCTCTTGGTCAACGCCCATGAGGAACACGTCCGCGTGGGCCACCTCGACGCACGGGCCTTGTACGGTGGCGAACAGCCCGGTGACCACGTCGGGGAGTTCCGGCAGGGCCAGCGTCTCGTGGACACGGCCGTCCCAGTCGAGAGTGAGTAGCTGCCGGTCTGCGTCGCAGTCCAAAACGTACAGCAGCTCGTCGTCAGCCGCGAGGAAGCGAGGCTCCGCGAGTCCCACGCGTGCCGTGTCGCTCCAGCTTCCGTCGGCTCCAAGGAACACAAGGCGCTTGTTGACTGAATCCAACACAGCGACACGCCCGTCGGGAGCG
This sequence comes from Actinomycetota bacterium, assembly GCA_012729575.1. Classification (GTDB taxonomy): domain Bacteria; phylum Actinomycetota; class Thermoleophilia; order RBG-16-64-13; family RBG-16-64-13; genus RBG-16-64-13. Next base: position 2,089 of record JAAYCW010000197.1, read on the forward strand.
ACGGACAGGGCTTCAGGTCCTCGTGTCAGACCGTCTTGGGGCCGCGCCAGACCGACCTGGCCTTGTCCGTCGCCCCACGGCAGCTCCACAAGGAGGGTCCCCGCTGAGGGAGCCTCAGCGGTGTCGTCGAAGGGGGCCCCGTATCCGGCTCGCTCGGCGTCGCTTCTCGCGTTGGCGTTCGCGGCCGCCTGTTCGACGACGGGTTCGGCGGCCTGTTCGGCAAGCGCGGCGCTTCCTTCGGCGGAAGAGGCTTCCGCGCCACCGGGTTCCGCGGCGGCTTCAGCCCCGGAGAGTAGTCCCGGTACGAAGAGGGCACATGCGGCTACGGCACAGAGGCCGAGGGCGAGGGCCGAGCCGGCCGGTATACCGTGCTTGGTCGAGGATGCCAGGCGCCGCACTCCGGCCGGGGGCCGCGTGCACACCAGGCGTCGAGCTTCGCCCGAGCGTCGTCCTCTCCACAGGTGCCGCACTCCGGCCGAGTGGCGGGCCTCTCCCGGCGACGGTCCTCTCGGGGATCTGAAGAAGGGTCTGCGTCGAATCATCTTCTCCTCCTTTGCCTCGTTCTGATTACCGGTCTGAGGCTAAGGAGTGCCGCCAACACGCGAACATGGGACCAAGGCATGGCTTTGGCGGAGTGCCCGGCGGCGCCGGAGGCGGTGGACGAAAGGGACGGCAGACCGAGAGAGGAACCGGCTGCGTACGGTAAACTGCCGGCAGCGGCCTTGGTTGCCGCTGCGTACTGCAAGGGCTGCGGTTTGCCGTCCGTGTTCTGTCGACCGACAACCAGGGGGTGCCTGTGATCGTTCTGTTCTTCGCCGATGTGATCGGCAGGCCGGGCCGCGATCTACTGATCGCGAAACTGTCCGGGCTGCGTGCGCGCTTCGGTGCCGATACGGTGATCGTCAATGGCGAGAACGTGACGGATGGTACCGGACTCAAACCCAGCCACGCGGAGGCTCTCATAAGCGCCGGTGTGGATGTCATAACCACCGGCAATCACGTCTGGCGGCAGCGCGAGATCTACCGATACCTCAGCGAGCAACCGCGGGTGATACGCCCCTACAACTTCCTCGCCTCCAATCCCGGCCGGGGTGTCACGGTGGTCGACACGCCCGGGGGGCGTTTGGGTGTGATCAACCTGCTCGGCGATCTCTACCTGTATCCCGCGTGTTCGCCGTTTGAAGCTGTGGAGCGCGCGTTGGAGGAGTTGGAGGGGGTGCGCAACATCGTTGTCGATCTCCATGCCGAGGCGACTAGTGAGAAGGTGGCCATGGGCTGGCATCTGGACGGCCGGGTCAGCGCGGTGATCGGGACGCACACGCATGTCCGCACTGGAGATGCCCGGGTTCTGCCCGGGGGCACCGCCTACATCACCGACGCCGGCATGTGCGGCCCGCGGGATTCGGTCATCGGCGTCAAGAAGGAGCTGGTCCTCGAACGGTTCTTGACCCAGATGCCGGTGAGGTTCGAGGTGGCCGACAGTGACGTATGGCTGGAAGGGGTGGTTGTGGAGATCGGCTCCGACGGCCGGGCCCTGCGCATCGAGCCCTTCGAGGAGGGCGCTGCCGCCTGAACCGGCATGGATTCTCGGCCCCCTCCCCACTTCCTCCCTTAGAGAGGGCCGTTCAGGTCGTGGAACACCAGGCCCGTCGGGAGTTTGGGGTAGAAGAAGGTGGCCTTCTGGGGCATACGCTCGCCTCCAAAGGCCACATCGCGGACTTGGTCGAGCCCGGTAGGGTTCATGAAGAATCCCAATTGGAATTCCTGCGCCTCGAGCCGGGCGACGGCTTCGTAGGGGTCTCCGAAGAACGTCACATACTTCTGCTCCGCCATGTCTTGGGGGGTGATGCCGAATAGTCCCTCGAGGATGAGTGTCTGCAGGATGGTCACGTCAAGGCCCCGGTAGGCTGTGTTACGAGACGGAGCGACCCTTCTGACGGCTTCGGCGTCTCTCAGACGGATGCCGTACATCCCGTCCAGCGTGGGACCCCATAGGCCGAAGGTGCCTCGGGGGTGCTCGCGCAGGTAAGCGGCCATCGCGGAGTAGGCAGCGGCGCCGTTCGCAGAGCCGCCGGCCTGCGGCCCGACGGCGGCGGAACCGGTCGCATCCAGACGTTCCACCGAGAAGGTGTCGGCGAGAGATTTAGGCAAGGACGCAACTTTCTCCGGAGGGAGGTCCTTCAGGAGACGGTGTGTGGGGTAGATGGCGAGTCCCGGGTCGGACATGTTGCCGAAGTAGGCGAGCGCATAGTGGTACGACTGGGATTCGTCCCGCTCCTCATACCCGGCCTTAGCCAACGACCTCTCGCGGTTGCCGGTGGATTCACGACTCGTAGCTTCGCTCCGGTGTCCCTCATAGCGCAGGGCCGTCTCGTAACGATGATGTCCATCGGCAATGACGAAACGAGATGTCTCCAGATTCCGCCTGATGACCTCAAGTAGAGCCGGGTCCGAGGTGGGCCATAGTCTGGTGACTGTGCCACGTTCGTCGGTGACGGAGACCGCCGCTGGGCGGTCCGCAAGGGTCGCGTGCCGGGCTGCGGTGATGTCGTCGCCCGGCAGATCGTAGAGGAGAAAGACCGGGCTGAGACTCATGGCGGTAGCTGTCATAAGGCGGAAGCGGTCTTCCTTGGGCGCGGAAAGGGTGTGCTCGTGGGGAAAGACCACTCCCTCGTCAAAACGATGCAGACGCATGGCGGCAAGGAAACCGTGTCTGACCGCGGCTTGGCCGTCGGGGCCGGTGAAGGTCTCCTCCACGAAAGTGACGGAGGGATCAGGATCGCGTACCAGGACACCGGTCTTCTTCCACTCGGCCAACTGTGTCGCCGCCCGCGTATAGCGGTTGTCGCAGTCGGTATCGCTGGGCATGGTCATGCCCAGGTCGACTCTGACCACGTTGTAGGGGCTTCGAGCGTAAAGGCGAGACTGGAGCTCCGGCCCTATGACATCGTAAGGTGGTGCCAGCAACTGGGCCGGTTCGCCGGCCTGGGGCGCGTACCGCCACGCCCGGAAGGGGACCACGGTCTTCAA
>JAAYCW010000051.1 GCA_012729575.1 Actinomycetota bacterium
CCGCGGAGCTACTCCTGCGGGCCGGCCGGCGCAAGCCGGCCGGCCCGCAGCCCCTTCCCGAGTACGATGCAGCGCTCTGGTAACATTCCTCCAGGCCAAGGCCCCCAGGATTGGTGAACATGGAAGGTTGGTGAGATTGTTGACCTCTCTGCTCCGTCGTCTCGCCGTCCCTCTGGTGGCTGCGATCCTTGTGGTCGCAGTCGTTGCTGTAGGTCTGTTGGCGCTGGACCTTGGCCACACCCCAAACGGTCATGCCTCTGCGGTGACGGCCATCCAGATCGGGGATGCGCCCCCCGCCGAGGGGAGCACAGGCCCCTCCACGGGGTCCACTACCTCAACCACAGCGGAGTCCTCATCTGAAGAGCAACGACCCGGTCAGGCCCAGGGCGGGAAACAAGGTTCTCAGCCCGGCCAGGGAGAATCGATGGGACCCGGCTCGACTGTACGCGCCGGCAAGACGACGATAGTCACGGGCGAGGTCCACGTGAAAGCCGGGCTTGGAGATCAGAACGGTCCCTCGGTCGAACCTGATCCGGAGAATCCCCCTTCCGCCGGCGAAGGGAATCCCACGTCCACAACCCGTCCCGAGGAGATAACTCCGACAAGCAGAGTGCGCGGATCGAACTCCGCTACCGGCACCCAAGGGGCTCCGCCCACCAGTGGGATGAACGGACCCTCATCCAACGGGCAAGGCAGGTGAGAACTCAGTGCGTCTCTTACTGGTTGAAGACGAGTCCCGAGTAGCGTCGTTCATCGCCCAGGGGCTGGAGGGTGCGGGCTACACCACCGACACGGTCGAAAGGGGCGGCGAGGCTCTCGAACGGCTCCGAGTGGGCCGGCACTGGGACCTAGTCCTTCTCGACGTGGGTCTTCCCGACATGGATGGCTTTGAGGTGCTGGCCGAGATACGCAAATTCGACCAGCTCACCCCCATCATCATGCTGACTGCTCGTGGCGACGTCCCCTCCCGGGTCAAGGGTCTCGACCTGGGAGCCGACGACTACTTGCCGAAACCCTTTGATTTCGACGAGTTGGTCGCCCGTATCCGGGCTCAACTCCGCCACGACCGGCAGCAGCAGGGGTCGGTCCTGCAATCCGGTGATCTCACCCTTGACCTGAAAGCGCATAGAGCTTCTCGCGGCGGCCGAACGTTCGATCTGACCTCCCGCGAGTTCTCCCTGCTGGAGTTCTTCTTGCGACACCAAGGCCAAGTACTCAGCCGTTCGCAACTCCTGAATGGGGTGTGGGGCTACGATTTCGATCCGCGCACGAACGTGGTCGACGTCTACGTCGGGTATCTGCGCAACAAGCTCGACGAGCCCCATGAGGAGTCGCTCATCGAGACGGTGCGCGGCGGAGGTTACCGCTTCCGCTCACCACAAGCGCGGACGGCTTGAGACTTCGGCTGACTCTCTGGTTCGTGTTCGGCGTTGTCATCATCGCCGTGGTCGGTGCCCTGGGGACGTACTCAGTTCTGGGCCGGCAACTGCGCGGCGATCTCGATTCGCACTTGCTTCAACAGCTCAACCACTACCAGCAGGTGGTGGGTTCGGCGACCGACGCAGAGACTTTGGCGGCGGCTACCGAGTCTTATCTTTCCAGTCCGCAGTCAAACTCCCTACGACAAGGCGCTTACGTCTTCTCGCTACAGACCGAGGACGGTACGGTAGTCACCAACTCCAACGAGCTGCGCTTGGAGGACCTGGCATCGACCCAAACCCTCATCGATTCCGGGGAGTTCTTCCTGCTCGACATCCCCTTGAACGACCGGCCCTACCGAGTGGCGGGCACTCCCGTGATGTCCGCCGGTGAGCAGGTGGGCGCCGTGGAGATAGCCGCTTCTCTGGCCGGCATCAACGACACGCTGCGTCGGCTGCTGATGTTGCTGGCAGTCGGAGGAGCCCTCGGTTGCATTGTGGTGGGCCTGGGCTCGTGGATCTTGTTGGGCAGAGCCCTCGATCCAGTCCGGCGGATCACCCGCACGGCCGCCGCCATATCTCATGAGGACCTCTCCCGCAGGATCGAATACTCGGGGCCGCGAGACGAGATAGGAGAGCTGGCTCTCACTATGGATGCCATGCTCGACCGGCTTCAATCGGCTTTCGCCGCCCAAGAGCAGTTCATCTCGGATGCGTCCCACGAACTGCGCACGCCCATCACCATAATGAAGGGTCACCTGCAGGTGCTCGATCGGCAAGAGTCTCCTGATCCGGCCTTCGTCAAACAGGAGCACGAACTGGTGCTCGACGAATTGGACCGGATGAACCGCCTCGTGGCCGACCTGCTGACTTTGGCCCGGGCTACCCGGGTTGATTTCCTCCGCAAGGAGGACATCGCTCTCGCCGGCTTCCTGCAATCGTTGGTGGCCCAGGGCCCACATCTAGGAGAGCGCAGTTGGCGTATCGACAGCATCCCGGTAGGCTCCGTGAGGGCAGATCAGGACCGTCTCACCCAGGTCTTTCTCAACCTCATGCAGAATGCCGTCCAGCATACCGGCGAAGGCCAGGTGGTCGCTCTGGGAGGTAGCCGTGAGCCGGGAAGTGTGACGCTGTGGGTGAGAGATGAGGGCGAAGGTATGAGCGAGGCTACTCTTGAGCACGTCTTCGAACGGTTCTATCGGAGTGCCCATAAGAAGGATTCGGGAGCCGGATTGGGGCTGGCCATCGTTGAGGCCATCGTGGAAG
>JAAYCW010000198.1 GCA_012729575.1 Actinomycetota bacterium
AGCACACTGGCGATCGTAGCCCCCAGGGTCCTAGCCCGTTGGGCCGCCCGCTCCCGCTTGTCCGCTATGGACAGCGTATCCACCAGTTGTCCACGAAACGTGCCGAATGGGTCCCAGTGTGTACCCGCCTCCTGTGCGTGCAGACGCTTCTCCTGACGGTTGGCCAGACGTGTGGCCAGTCTCACCACCATTTTGCGTGCCACTCGGGCCAGGATGAAGGCCACGATCAGAATCAAGATGATGCGACCCGCCCTGATGACCAGGATGTAAGGATCTCCACCCAGGAAGCTTTCGAATGAGGCAACCCAATCTGTCATGCTCTCTTCTCCCTGTATTGGATGGTCTTATTTCGATCTTGTGAAGCAGGAGTATGGCTATTCGACCGTGGAGCGACATGACCCCTCCGAGCAGACTGAGTAATCCGAGAGAGCTATGCCGCCCGACCTCGACGGCGGCAATCGGGTAGACTGGGGGCGACCCTTGAGAACACACCCGCAAGGCAGTTGGCGAAAGGCGGTGATGTTCGCCATGTATCCGATGCATCGGGAGCTCAAGGAGGACTGTGTGGACAAGATCAGGGTCGCCGTGATCCATCACAACGCCCTTCTCCGGGAAGGCCTCTGCCGCATCCTTGAGGCCGGCGACTTCGAAGTCGTTTGGCAGCGTGGGGATGCCATCGACGTCGTTCATCATCTCGATGATCCCCCTCCCGACGTAATCCTGCTTGAATGGGAGGTACCGGGAGTCGATCCCTCACTGGTGCGGGAATTGGCCGGGTCCTTGAGAAGCGTGGCCATCGTCATCATGGCCCGCCCCGACGCCGGGACCGATCTGGCGCCCGCGCTGGAAGCGGGCGCCGCAGGCTGCCTGTCCGCCAACCTAGATTATCAGGACTTCCTGGCCGCACTCCGCCTTCTGGCTCAAGGGGATATGCTCGTCTCCCATGAGATGGTACCGGCGGTGAGCAACCCCCCGGCCGAGGTCGGTCAGGCGTTGGACACGCTGACCCCGCGTGAGTTGGAGATCTTGCGAGCATTGGGCCGAGGCGCCACCAACCAGGAGATCGCAGAGGAGCTCTACATCTCTCCCCACACCGTGAAAATCCATGTCCGCAGAGTGCTGGCCAAGATGGATTTCCGCAATCGGCAACAGGCAGCCGCCTACGCAGCAGCCGAAGGCCTCGTGAGCCGTGAACCGGGTAGCACTCCCCCGCCTGCTTCGTAGTCCCTGGGGTAGCCCAGGTGAGTGACCCGGAATATCCCCAGGAGCGATGTTCGCGGACCGTCCTTGGCGCACAATGCGCACTCTCGGCCTTCACAACCGGGGCCGTCGCTAGAGTCGATTGTGGAGAGGAGGCCTCATGATCCAGGTCAGCGAAGCCGCAAGTACAGCACTGTTGGAGGCTTTGGAAGACGCTTCCGTCCCCCCCGAAGCCGGCTACCGTCTCGCAGCAACAGAGGGTGTGTACAAGCTGCGTCTTGACCGCCCGTCGAGCGACGACCGAGTCATCCGCGAAGAAGAACGGGTGGTGTTCATGGTGGAGCCCGAAGTGGATGATGCCCTCGAAGGCGTTGTGCTCGACCTGAAAGAGGGCGACAGCAAGCGCCTCACACTGCAGGTCGTTTAGGAGCTTCCACGCGGCGCACCCTGAATAGAGGGCTGCAGGCGCTCGCCCACGCCGGCACGAGTCTCCAGCCGGTGCTCGGCGTCCTCAAGGACGCCGGCGCCGGCTGGCAGACACATAAAGCCCCACGTATGGCCGCCGCCGTCGCCTATCACGGCATATTCAGCCTGGCTCCTATCCTGGTCATACTGGTGAGTGCAGCCGGTCTGTGGTTTGGACAAGAAGCCGCGGAGGGCCTCATCGTCGAGCGCCTCGAGGGCGTTCTGGGCAAGGAGACTGCCGGGTTCATCCAGTCACTGCTCGCTCGTGCCTATATCGGTGCGGGCGGAATACTGGCGACGGTCATCGCGGTGGCGCTGCTCCTGTTCGGCGCCTCGCGCGTCGTGGGGGGCATGAGAGGCGCGCTCAACGACATCTGGGGCGTGCAGGCGCGCGCGGCCGGGAGCGTCAAAGGATTCGTTCTGACCAAGCTCTTCGACCTCGGGATGGTCCTGGTCGTCGGGTTCATGTTCTTGACGACCATGATAGCCAGTGCAGCCACTTCGGCCTGGCTCCACCACTCCTCTCAGGTGCTTCCCATGCCGGGTCTCGTCATCCGCGTGACCAGCGTGCTCTTCTCCCTCGCTGTGGTGACCTTCTTCGTCGCGGTGCTCTTTCGGGTACTCCCCAACGTGCGCCCCCGGTGGCGCGAGACGCTCGTAGGTTCGATGGTGACGGCCGTCCTGTTCAGCCTGGGCAACTACTTGATAGGTCTCTACCTCGGTCGGGCCGGCGTCGGCTCGGTCTTCGGGGCTGCGGGCTCTCTCGCCGTAGTCATGATCTGGATCTACTACTCAGTGCAGATCATACTGTTCGGCGCCGAGATCACCCGCGCCTATCACGAGCGCACAGATACAAGAGCAGACGCGACTAGCGCACCAGAGGTGGCACCACGATAACGGGGCAGGGGGCGTGATCCACCACGTGCCGGCTGACCGAACCCATGAGCAACGAGGCCAGAGCGCCTTGGCCGCGCCTACCAACCACGACCAGCAGTGCACCCTGCGCCTCTTCCACCAGCCTGATCTGAGGCGACCCATTGAGCACAACACCCTCGCAGGGAAGATCTGGAGCCAGCTCTTTGACCCGCTCCACCGCCTCCGCAACTATGGCCCCGGCCTCCTCCTCGAAAGTCTCCAGCACCGGAGTGATGGCCACTGTCCCCTGGTATAGGGATGCAGGCACGTCCCAAACAGATATCACCCTGAGAGTCGCTCCCCGTACGACAGCTTCCTCGACCGCGAACTCGAGGGCCACTCCCGCGGCCTCCGATCCATCTACTCCCACCACAATCGTCTTCACCGTGCCTCCCTTTCACTCCGCTCGCCGACGATCTGGGACAATCCTTACAGCAACCACCACGCACGCTCCATGGTGCCCATATGACGCGAAACCTTAACCCCCGCCGCCCAGATGGGCAAGCAGCGCCTCGTCGTTCGCCAGGCCGAGATGCCTAACCGGGTCGCTCAGCGTCTAATCTCCCGCCACCTCGAACACGAACGGCTCTAACAACAGGTCGTAGTCTTCGGACCGGGCCTGCAACAGGATCTCCACAGACAGCGTGGCGTCCATAGGGGGAAAGACCACGATTCCCGCGGTCGTCTCGCCGGGGGGCAACTCCCAGCTCACGGCGGGGTAGTAGTCCCAGTGGAACTGCGCCGGGTATACGGTCCCGTCCTGGGTGGCCTCCGCGTTGACAAGGTCGTAGAAGCCGGCCGTCGACCCCGACCCATTGGCAGCCTCGACGAACACTCGAGTCTCATCCAGCGCGAATTCGACCCTATCGACGGTCACGGCGATGCCGTGCTGCTCCAGACTCTGCCCCACCTGCGCCGTGCGCACGGCCGGAGAGGCAGCGGCCATGACATCGACGACCTCCACCACGTCGGCGGAGATCAGGGTCACCGTGATGCTCTCGCCGAACTCGTTCTCGCCTTCCATGGCCCCCTCTACGGTACCCACGACCCGGACAAAATCATCTATCTCCACCTCGACGAACGGGTCGGGGAAGCTGACGCTCGTGTTCCAATCGTAGTTCTTGGGGTCGGCATACATTTGAAAGGACACCCCGTCGTCACGTCTTCGCGGAGATTCCAGCAGTCTGCCCACGATCTCCGCTCGAGCCCCTATATGAGCCTCGGAGTCGGCGAGGAGCTCTGCCCAGTTCTCGCGGGTGAACCGCTCCGTACTCGTCGCAACCGTCTGCTGCGGCCGAGTGGATGCCGTTGCATGCGCGGCCTGTGATATGTCCGTGATCTGAGAGGCGCCGGTGTGCTCTGAGCCGAAAACCGTCTGAGACGCCGTTTCTCCCGCGGTGGCGTCCACCGGCTCCCCGCTCCCACTGCAACCGTACAAGACAACCGTACAGCATAGGACTCCCAAGATCAGGGTCACGACCGTGATCACTCTGCCGCGTCTGTGTCTGGACATCCGCCCTCCCCACTAGACCGTCGAGGCCTGCCGTTGCATGTGTGACGGCACTCAACAACCGCCGACATGAACTGCAACCGCCGACATGAACTGCAAGGGTTCTACCCACGCGGGCAGATGCTAATACGCCGCACGAGCTCGGTCGACGGATCGGCGCCCGATGGAGCTGTGACTGCCACCTCAGCGCTCCGTCATCCGATTGTCTGGGCTCATCTGATAGAGAGGCACGCCGCCGTCCACTGGATGAGAAATATCCCTTTCAAAAAACAAATTTTCCCCTATATGAAGTCTTAATTTTGGCGGCGCCAAACCGAGCGCTCCGAGGACAACCTGGTGGTTTTTGAGCCGTCTCGTGTATAATTCCCCTCACGAAAGCCACAAGGGAGAGAGCTACTGGCCCATTCGTCTGAGCCAAAGCGCAACCGAGCGAAAGGATAACTACCAGGCCTCAGCTCACGAA
>JAAYCW010000199.1 GCA_012729575.1 Actinomycetota bacterium
CTGGCCCAGAGGGAACTCATTGCGGCCACGGGAGCCGGCGACCGCGGCCTCGACGCACGAAGCGACATCAGCGGTTTCAACTGGTCGGACGTGCCCGTCATCCTCCCCGAGATCGGCTTCATGACCAATCCCGACGAGGACCGGCTGCTCGCGACACCTGCTTATCAAGACAAGATCGTCCGAGGCCTCACCCGAGCCATCCTGGCCTTCCTGGGAGTGGGCTGGACCAGCTAGACTGTATGGAGATCACGGCCGGCGGTTCTGATCGTGGCCTCGCACGACCGTACTGTGCGGCGTCAGGATGCCGCCGAAGCGCATATTCCGGAGCGCGCGCAGCGCGCCTCGGTCATTGCAGTACCAAGGAGGTCTTTGGCGTGAGCAGGTTGACGGTGGTCGGCGCAGGGTATGTCGGCTTGGTTACCGCAGCGTGCATGGCGGAACTCGGCCACGAGATCATCGCCATGGATCTTGACGGGCAGAAGATCGCTCTTCTGCGCCAAGGGCAAGTCCCCATCTACGAGCCTGGTCTGGCCGAACTGATCGCAGCCAATCACGACCGGATCGAGTTCACCACCGAGCAGGCCTACGCCTACCGCACTGGAGAGTTCATCTTCCTGTGCGTCGACACGCCCCCCACACCATCTGGTGACGCCGACCTCTCCCGCATCTGGCAGGCCATCGACGATCTTCCCCCCGACGAGGGCGAGCACATCCTGGTCACCAAGTCGACCGTTCCCGTGGGAACCGGCGCGCTGGTCCAAGCGGAGTTGGCCCAGCGCGGCTACCGGCACATCAGCTACGCCTCCAACCCCGAGTTCCTACGTGAGGGAACAGCCATCGACGACTTCATGCGCGCCGACCGGATCGTGGTCGGTGCGGACGACCCGGCCGTCGCAGAACGAGTAGCGGGCCTGTACGAGAAGCTGGATCGTCCCATGCTGATCACCGATGTGGCATCCGCGGAGATGATCAAGTACGCCTCCAACGCCTTTCTGGCCACAAAGATCAGCTTCATCAACGAGATCGCCAACGTGTGCGAAGTCACCGGGGCCGATGTCACTGTGGTAGCACGGGGGATGGGAATGGACCGCCGTATCGGGCCCCATTTTCTGCAGGCCGGGATCGGTTACGGAGGCAGTTGTTTCCCCAAAGACGTCTCCGCTCTCAAGCAGATCGCGGGCAACTCGGGCTATCACTTTCAGCTGCTCAGCGCAGTCATCGAGGTCAACGAGCTACAGAAGCGGCGCGTGATCGGCAAGCTCAAGCGCCACCTAGGAGATGAGCTCCGTGGGAGACGGATCGCCCTGCTCGGTCTGTCGTTCAAGCCCAACACCGACGACATCCGCGAGGCCTCATCAATCGTTCTGGCCGGCCGGCTGCTGGCGGAGGGGGCCGTGGTGGTCGGCTACGATCCCATAGCCATGGACAACATACGTGCCCTCTTGCCCAAGGTGATCTTCGCCCCGTCGGCCGCTGTCGCCCTCGAAGGGGCAGAGGCGTGTGTGCTGGTAACCGAGTGGCGGGAGTTCCTCGATCTGGACTGGGCTGCGGCGAAGCAGGCCATGGCCCGGCCGCTCCTGATCGACGGGCGCAACGCCCTCGATGCCGGTTCCCTCATGGATTTGGGCTTCACGTACGAAGGTGTAGGAGCGCGAGTCGGGAGAACCTGACGCTCCAGTCCTGGTCTGCAATCAACAGTTCGCATCAGGGTATGGGTGTGCCTTAATCCTTACCTTTCTTCTGAATTTCTATCTCGTTTGCATTATCTCCATCTATTCCGCTAATCAATCGGCACTAGATGCCGATATATGCCCTAGTTTCGATGGAAGGACTCGATTCCAGGCTGCACACCGGTTAACCGGTTGTGCACGCGAAAGGAAGAGGATTAGCATGGCCAAGAGCAAGGGATACGAACTGATACCGCGACGTGTCCCTATGAGACAACGTTCGAGTTTCTACAAGCAGATACTCACCGACTTCCTCGCGAGCGGGGAGACAAGCGTCGAGATAGCCGGAACCGGTCGTAAACCGGCTACGCTGGTGCAGGGTCTGCGAAAAGTAATCGAATCCGAAGGACTCGAGAACGTCAAGGTGGTGCAGCGCACGCAGGACGTCTATCTCATCAAGACGTGATCGGCCGGTGATCAGACCCAACAGCCCCGATGATCCCGGCACCTGACGTCTGGGCCACGGGCAACAGATGGAGGCTTCGAGATTCACGTACGGTAAAGGAAGAGGCCGCTCGTACGAGCGGCCTCCTCCTTTTGTCCTAAGCAGGTCGGGGCCCTGCCTAACGGCTGTTCTTCGCGATCTCCTCCGTATTATCGTGGATCCGGAAGAACACGATGAACAGCTCCAGCAGCACCCGCACGTAGAGGATCCAAAGGAAGCCGCCGATCAGTCCTCCAATGAGGAAGAAGAACCCTGTCCCCACCCCCGACCTGAAGCCCACGATTATCCCGCCCAGCACACCAAGACCAATCACGACGATGGAGATGATGAATAGGATCTTGATGATGCTCGGGGTGATGAATTCCTCGAACGAGAAGTCGAAGAGCCGGCCAAAGAAGCCCCTCTTCTGTGAGTAGCCGGAATAGCCGTAATTCTGCGGCCCAGGTCCATAGCTGGGTCCACCCGGCCCGGACCCCGTTGTTCCGTACTGGGGGCCGGTCTGTCCTTGCTGTGCCGATGCGTATTGGGGGGCGGCGTAGGGAGGGGGTGTGGACCCAGCC
>JAAYCW010000052.1 GCA_012729575.1 Actinomycetota bacterium
ATAGATGCGTGTCCGGCGCCCTTCTACCACAACCCGCAGGTGATGAAGCCCTGCTCGATCATTCGCGAGGCGATGCCCTGAATGGCCGATCCGTAATTGGCTCCCGGCGCCCATTTGCCGCTCAGGTCGTAGATGGTACGCACGTTGCCCTTGTGAACGGCGCCGCTCTCCTGGTCGACGAAGTGCCGGGGATCGCCCGGACAAGTGATGGGACCATCCGCGGGTTGCTGCACGTGCACACAATAAGGATCAGTCATATGCTGCGAATACACGTACCAAGCCAGATGGACGAACTGAGCGATCACACCCAGTTCAGCCGTCTCGAAGGAGTGACCCCGCACGCCGCCGCCGGTCGCTCCGATGCCGGCCATGTTGTTCTGTTCGGGCAGCACGTCCCCGCCGTACTGGCCGTAGCCGGTCTCGTGGATCATCTGGGCCCAGGCCATGTCGGCACGGATGCCGAAGCGTTTGCCGTAGATGACGTACATCTTGGCCAGTTGCTCGAGCGACACCGAGAACTTCCCATCGTTACCGTCGGTCTGCTCCCGGAAGTAGCGGACCAGATCGGTGGAGTCACCAAGGAAGCGGCCGTTGAGACCCGCAGTGTCGGTGCCCATGACATTGAAGAGCAGAGCCGCCGCCTGGCCGCGAGTGGCGTTGCCGTACGGTGAGAACGACTTCAGATTCTTGCCGGGCGGGGCGAGCTCGCGCAGCAGCCCGTTGTATTGGGCGACGCGGGCAATCACCGAGTGGACCTTGTCGAAGTTGCCCCACGCCGACTTATAGGAACCCGGGGGCACATAGAACGGCCTGTCCCCCGCCCGCGTACCCATAGTGACCAGCTGCGCCATGGTGATCGCCGCGTACGGTTTGAAGATCGACCCCGGATAGCCCGTCGTGATGCCCTCCCGGGCGGCGGCAGCTATGTAGTTGTCCGGGTAGAGGTCAACGTCGGAGCTCTTGGCGACATCGCCGAACACACACCGATCGTCTTCGGTCACACTGATGCGCATGGCGAGGATGACCATCTTAGCGAACTGCTGGCGGGTGACTTGGGCATCGGGGCGGAAGGTCCCGTCCGCATAGCCGTTTATAATCCCCAGTTGAGCCAGGGTCTCTATTTGGACGTGATAGGGATGCGATTCAGGCACGTCGCTGAATCCGGCCGCCCGCGCTTCCGCCGGACGAGGAGCCAGCATCAGACCGGCGAAGGCCACTGCTACGGCCAGAATACCCAGCAGCAGGCAGCGCACCGACCCGGCTCTTGAGGACTTGGTTCTCATGAAGAGAGAGGATACCAACATGTGCCACCCCGAGTTCGTTACGGTCCACCCCGGCCGCCGGTCGGATGGGCGCGCGACCCGGGGCTGTGACTTTACCATCAACTTCGACGTTTTCCTCGCCGGGACCGAAAGCCCTGCAAAGTAAGACAAGGAGCAAATGTGCCCAAACGCATCAGAGCGCTGACCTTCGATCTATGGAACACCATCTACACGGCCGACGCGGGCACCATGGATGCGGCCCGCCCGCGACGGATGGCTGCCATGCAGAGGCTGCTTGCCGCCGCCGGCATCCGGCCCACAGCCGATGAGATGCAGCAGGCCTATCGTTCCGGCTTCGAAGCCTACATGACCGCGTGGACCGGAGGCCGCCATTTCGGCGCCCGCGAGCAGGTCATGCACTTCCTCGACCGGTTCGCGGTCGAACCGGTCGACGTGGATGAGGATGCCATCGCCGAGACCGCGCGTGAGATCGAGGACGCCTCCGTCTTGGCCGACCTCCGACTCCTTCCGGGCCTGGCCGAGACCATCCCGGTCCTCGCAGAGAGGGATTACCGCCTGGGCATCATCTCCGATACCAGTCTGACTCCGGGACGCATCTTGAGGAAGTACCTGGAGAGAGACGGATTGCTCGACTACTTCTCGGTGCTCACATTCTCGGACGAGACCGGATACCCCAAGCCCGACCGGCGCATGTTCGAAGGGACTCTGGCCGGACTGGGAGCCACACCCGCCGAAGCCGGACACGTGGGCGATACGCCCCGTACCGATATCGCGGGCGCCAAGGCTGTGGGCATGCTGGCCATTCGCTGTGCGGGCGCCGCCGATCACGCAGAACCGCCGGAGGCGGACCACGTCATCTACGATCACAGGGAGATCTTGGAGATACTAGAGACAACAGAGATGGTGGAATGACTCCGCCTGCGTGACTCTTCCCCGTGGCCCGGACACCCCGGCCGGGATGTCCGGGAACCTCCAGAGGTCGAGCGGGCCAGAGTCTCCTATCCAGAGCCCTCCGGCGTCTGCAGCCCCGGCATGATCCGGCTCCACCGCACTCCCACCGGCACGGCCGATTCCATCAGTCTTCCGACCACTCGCTCGCGCAAATCGACCGCCATCTGCCAGGCATCGTTCTGGTCGGCCGCCCAGGCGGTCAGCCGGATCGAAACCCCCATGTTGTCGGCATCGACGACGTAGACGGCGGGTTCGGGGTCGGAGATGAACAGAGGATGCGCCCGCGCCTCCTCCAGCAGCATCGACCGGACCGCTTCCACGTCGGCTCCGTATTCCAGACGCAACAGAACCACGGCCGGCATGCGGGCATCGATCACCGTGTAGTTGCGAATGGCTTGATCGGAGAGGATCTTGTTGGGGATGACCAGCCTCCGGTTGTCCCAGAGATGGATGACCGTGTAGAAGAGCCCGATGGACTCAACCGTCCCGAACTCTCCCTCTATCGTGACCTTGTCGCCCAGCCGGATGGGCTGGGCAAAAGCTATGATGACCCCCGAGACCAGGTTGGCCATGGTCGTCTGGGCCGCGAATCCGATTGCGATCCCCAACACTCCCGCCGACGCGAACATGCCCACGGCCACCCGTTTGAAAGCCGACACATCCATGATCCAGAAGACCAAGCCGATAGCCACGAAAAAGAGAACGACCGCAGAGAGACGTTCGATCATGCGGAAGCGGGTCTCGGCCCCTGGGTCGACCTTCGGCAGGTCCCGTCGTTCGGAGAAGCGGCCGATGCCCTTGTGCAACAGCCAGTAGATGACCCAAGCCGCCACCAGCACCAGGATCGATACCCCGGCGTTGATGAAATGCTGCTCGTTGGTCTCCCAGAAACTCATCGCTGCCTCCGGCTCGCGGTCATCCTTCACTATAGCGCGCGGCGCGGACTTGGTCCCGCCCGGTGGGCCCCGTATGGCGGCGGGAGCCGCACAGAACATGCCGGGGCATTCGGGAGGCATACAGGTGCGCCTCACAGGGAAGATACTGAACGGCTCCAACGTTCTGAGGAGGCATGAACGATGACTGCAGGCGACCCCGTGAAAAAAGACGGCAGCACTCCCACCGGCAACAGACCCGACGCCGACTCCCTTTCCACCACCGGGACCGGACCGGCAGCGGACGCCCTCGCGGAGTACCGGCGCCGGCGTGACTTCACGCGCACCTCGGAGCCGTCGGGATCAGGAGACGCTCCCGAGAGCGACCACGGTGTGGGCGGAGAGGTTGACGAAGACACCTTGCCTGAGCGCCCTGCCTTCGTCGTGCAGAAGCATGCGGCATCCACCCTCCATTACGATCTCCGGCTGGAGATGGGGGGCGTGCTCAAGTCCTGGGCCGTACCCAAGGGCCCCTCCCTCGACCCGACGGACAAGCGTTTGGCGGTCAGGACTGAGGACCATCCGCTGGAGTACGCCATCTTCGAGGGCACCATCCCTGAAGAGGAGTACGGGGGCGGCACCGTGATGGTGTGGGATTTCGGCTGGTGGGAGCCGGACTTCGCCTGGATGGATGAGAGCAAGAAGGGCAAACGCAGGAAGAGCGCAGGATCCGCGGAATCTCCGGAGCCCACAGAGTCTGCGAGACCTGCGGACTCCGGTCTCAAGAAGGGCGCTCCCGGGTCCGAGACACTCGATCCCGAAGGTTTCGATCCCGAAGCGTCGATCGCCGGCGGGGACCTCAAGTTCATCATCCACGGCCAGAAGCTGACCGGCAGCTGGGCTCTTGTCCAGATGAAGAACCGGGGAGAGAAGAACTGGCTGCTGCTCAAGCACCGAGACGAGGACGCCCGGCCGGGCACCAGCATCGTGGAGGAAGCCCCCGATTCGGTGGCCACCGGCCGTTCCCTGGAGCAGATCGCAGCCGATGAGATCGATGGAAAGGGGACGATATGACCATCCTGGTCTCTGGAGCTACCGGTTTCGTGGGTAGTGCCATCACCCGGCATCTGCTCGAGGCTGGTCACAGCGTGCGTGGCATGAGCCGGTCGCCTGCAGAAGCCATACGCAAGTTCGAAGCAACCGGAAGCGAGGCCTGGGCGCCTGCCGAGGGCCGTCTGAGCTTCGTAGAGGCCGACGTGACCAAACCCGCTACTCTCATCGCAGCGGTCGAGGGCGTGCAGGCCGTGATCCAGGCGGCTCAGTTCACAGGAGCCCCTGTTGAGAACCCGGCCAAGGGCCTTACCTACCAAGCGGTCGACCGGGACGGCACCCTCAACCTCCTCGGAGCGATCGCGCAGGTCTACGGAGCACCTACGTCCGGGCCGGCTCTGGCGCGATTCCCGGCCGGGTCGCCCCGCTTTCTCTACATGAGCGGCATCACCGTCTCGGCTGAAGCCACAGAGCCCTGGAACCGAGCGAAATGGCAGGCCGAGGAAGCCATCCGGGGAAGCGGCTTGA
>JAAYCW010000200.1 GCA_012729575.1 Actinomycetota bacterium
ATTCCTGGCCGCATTCACGGCAGAAGGCCAAGGGGAGAAGCACCTTGTTCCGAGACCCAGGGACGAATTGCTGGGCGTTGGTGGTCAGGTGACGGCTGTCCTCCGGCTCGATAGAGGCGTATACCGCATCTCCCCGGCTGATGAACTGGTGCAGCCGGAAGGCGAACGGCGGAAAGCCGGTGACTGGATGGCGCTCGCACTGCCCGGCCCCCAGTAAGAAGTCGGCGACGCGCTCGGCAGAATGGCCCTCGGGAGCGCCGCTGACCTCAGCCAGCACTCTAGCGACCCCGTTGTCTCCGGCGATGCTCTTCGGCTCTACGCGCACCAGACGCCCACTCACCGGGTCAGGCTCTACTCCCAGGGCTCCCTCGATCCAGCGGGCGACGGGATGGCCGACGAAGACGTCGTACCGGTCGGGCACTGAGGTACCTTCGTCCAGTATCGCCCGGTACAGATCGCCCCGAAACTCGGCGTCGTCCATGTCCGCCGGCACAGTCGCCCGGCGAAGCGTCTCCCCGATGACCCGCTCCGGTTTCACGGGCGCCCCGAACAGCTGCGAAGCTACGCGGGCCACCTCAGCCTTCTGCTCGTCCAGAGACCCGGCTCCGGCCAGGGTGGCCGAGGTACCCACCACCTGGACACTGCCAGCTGCGAGACGATCGCGGACCCTGCGCACCAAGAAGGCGACATCCGCCCCCTGCCGTCCCCGGTAGGTGTGCAGCTCGTCCAGAACCAGAAACTGCAGCCCTTGCGCGGCCTCGATCAGACCCTTCTCGTGAGGACGGGTGAGGATGAGCTCCAGCATCACGTAGTTCGTCAGGAGAATGTCCGGCGGGTTACCGATGATCTCCTGCCGCTCCTCGTCCGACTCCTGGCCGGTGTAGCGGCGGAAGGTAACGGGGCCTTTGCCGTCCGGATAGCCATCGCAGAGAAACTTGCGCAGCTCCCCGGCTTGGCTGTTGGCCAGGGCATTCATGGGATAGACGACGATCGCGCGGATGCCCTTGCCGGAGCCCTCCCGGAGAACCCGATTCACCATGGGAACGATATAGGCGAGGCTCTTGCCGGACCCCGTGCCGGTGGTGAGCACGTAGTCGTCGCCGGTGGCCGCGGCGCGAATAGCTTCGGCTTGGTGGCGATGGAGCGTGATGGGCCTGCCCCCGTCGCCCTTCTCCTTGCCGACCCGGAAGACCTGCTCACATTCGGGATGGAGAACCTTCTCAGCCACCAGGTCGGCTACCAGGCCGCCTGACTCGAACGAGGGGTTGAGCTGCACCAAGGGTGCCGGCCAGAGGAGGCCGTCCTGGATCTCCTGGTCGACCTTCTCGCGGATTCGCTCATCCCTGATTCGGATGAAGCTGTTGACGTACAGACTGTAGTCGTCGATCAGCCGACCATGAAGGTCAAAGACGTTCATCCGCATCCCCCCGCGCGAAAACACGCAACAGGACCCTCCCCTGTTGCCAAAGGTAACGGTGACTATTTGCCATAGTACATCTTTAGTCGGACGGAACCACGAGCGCCCATGTGCCCTCCTCAAGGAGCATCAAGGTGGCGGCGCTACGTCGGACATCGGAAGAAGCTCGGCCACAAGGTTGCCGTCAGATAGGACGAAGTGGTCGCGCGCTACGGTGGATAGGAACGATGGGCGCCGATTCTTGGTCGCCACAATAGGTCCCGTGCACTTGTGGTGAACTTGTGGTGAACATTCTGGCGTCTACACGGCCAGGCCACGCTGAAAAGGCCACTAAGAAAGCCCCGCTTTGCGGGGCTTTCCAGAGGTGAGCCGTGTTGGGCTCGAACCAACGACACCCGGATTAAAAG